>JAOTYS010000546.1 GCA_029861795.1 Gammaproteobacteria bacterium
CGACGGCAGCACGGCGCTCACTCGATCGAGCCCCCCCATCATCTTGCTGGTGAAATAGATCATCAACGTCGGGGTGACGGGGTAATCCGGAAACGGTCGATCATAGGTAACCGGAAACCAGGTCGGTCCGGTTTCCATCATGTGCTTCACAAATAACGCGAACCGAGTCTGGAATAAGATAAAGGAATCACCGCTCAAACCAATGGTGAACGCCAGCAGGCTAACCGAAAATACGATCAGAGCCGCCGTGTTGACGTCACCGGGAATCGATCCAAAGGCTCTAGGTGTGGTGTTCATGTGACGTTCGGGATCCAACAGTGCTAGTACCGGCGATTATCACACTTGGATGTCGGCATGTGATCGGGAGGTCGATTGGTTTTCAGGCCGACGGATGTCTTCGCAACCCGTTATCTCCCGGGGCCACCTTGATATCGGTCGCTGGAACGGCGATGATCGCCCGGGCTGACCCAATCGGTGGATCAGCGCGATCTAGCAGAGGTTTTCTGTTCCTTATGCTTGTCACCTTGATCATCATTGAAACCGTATTGGTAGTTGTCGCCCAGCTTATGCTTCGTTACGGAGCCACCAAGCTTGAGATGCAGACCCTGGGGGTTGCCATGTTCGTCGAGTCGATTCAGAGCGCTTGGATTATGACCGGCCTGGCACTTCATGGTATCAGCTTCTTTCTTTATGTTTATATCCTGTCAAAGCTGAGGCTCAACGTTTTTTACCCAATTGCTACGGGCGCCACGCTGGTTCTTATCACGGTGTTTTCCGTCATCATATTAAAAGAAAAACTTACTGCCGCGCAGGTTGCGGGGATCTCCGTCATCATGGTGGGCATGGTGCTTGTTTTTATGCAACGATGATTGTCGAAATCCAGATCATTGGTTGCAGCGAAAGATCTCTCCGGCAGCGCCGAGAATTACTTCTGAGTCTCTACGCGATTCGCTGGAGCCGGCATAGTTTGACGTGATAGCCGATCTCAGAAATATGACTCCAATGTCCCCACCCGCTTGACGTCCAGTGTTGCACAGTGAAACCCACCGCCAAACATCTTATAGTTCATGAAGGGGCAAGGAATCGGTTCGAAGCCCCAATCTTTAAGTTTCTTGATCATCGAAACTTGTGATTTCTCGACGACGACTCGGTTTTCGTCTAGCATCAACACGTTGACGCTGATCCATTTGCTTACCATAGAGAGATAGAATCGCCAACCTGCTTCAAACGGGTCTGGCTCTGGCGCCACCAGCACGTCCCAGGATTTGAGGATGCTGGGAAGCTGATTCACGTCGACAAAATCTGGATTCACCAATACCTTGCCGGGGGCAAGTGGCATGAAGGTAGTGTCTATATGCATCGGCTGCCGACAGTGAGTTTGTATCTCGTGGATCTTGAATTCGTCGCCCAGGAAGCGCTGTAACCATTCGATGCCACTGTAGTTGGTGACATTGCTCTTGGTAACAAATAGGTCTCTGCCGCAGCGCACGAAATCCGCGGCATCAAAAACGATCTCCGACTCGTTGATGATGTATCGCATCGGTTCATCATCGCGAGGTGGCTTATATCCGTACTCGTACAAGGAATCTAACAACCGGGGCTTCGGAGCCGAGACCCATTGCGCTCCTTTCCTCCAATACTCCGTTAGCAACGTGTGGTAGGTCTGGATCTCGAAGTAACGTGACCGCCACGCCATGGGCGTCTCGATCACCATATCGCCGATTACCAACAGCCCGTCCCTCGGGCTCGCCGTGCAGAATCCCTTTGCGCTCCAGTCTGGACTCTTGAAGGACTTTGAGAAGTCCATCACATCGGGTCGACGCACGGTAATTCCTTCTACCTCGAGAATATGTATGAACTCGTTCAGCTCCTTCTGGGCCGGCTCGACGATCAGTTTTGGATAATGCCTTCCAGCAATGGGTCGGTACAACTTCGCGGCCGTCTCAGGAAGACTCTGCGTGAATAGTACGTGGTTATTGGGGATGCTGGCATGCTCGAGACGCCCGACAATAACTTCCTTCAGCGGGTCCCACTCGTTGTAACTATTGACCGGGCGCTCTTTGTTCAAAGCATTGATCTGCGCCTCAGGGAGTTGTTGCGCTTCGGCCTTGTTCAGTAATTGCTCCATCTCGCTGATGATTCCTCCCCTGGGTGCTGTCGTTTAATCGGCAAGGTTTCTTGTTAATCTCGACAATAATGCGAAGTTCAAAGCTTGGTCAATATCTCCGGTTGCCCGTTACGCGATTGACTCGAAGTCTGATTATCCCACACAGTCCCATTGTGGGTCAGTGCAAGGTGTACTGCACGCGAATAGTTAAGCACATTTAATATCGGATCGAGGAACGAAACATCGGGGATCTATCTGCCTCGGTTCTTAAGCCAGTCTTAAAGTTTCCCACTTATTCTTGCCTATGCCTTCAAAATAGCGGCAGTGGACGGCTGTCTTTGGCGCTTGTCGGCGCAGATCTTACCCTCGACGTTGTCGAGCATCGCAGCTACGCATGGGGCGGTCTTTTGCAGGATGGTTTTCCAGTCTTGATATCGTCCACTGGAACGGCGATGATCCCGGCGGGCTGTTTAACCTGGACGGATCTCAGCGGCGCCGCACTGTCCGTTCGTCCGACGTGGAGAAGCTCGGCGACATCGCGGAATCCGGACTGGTCCGCCTCGATGTTTTGCTTTTTTGCGGTGGGTAACAACACTGGGATCCAATACTATCAATACTTGCCGCGTTAATTCAGGGAGATCTTGAAATTGCTGCTGCCTTTCACACGTCCCTCGATGCAGGAGGAAGAGCTACACGGAGTACGTGAGGTATTGGAGTCCGGCTGGATTACGACAGGACCCAAGGCTCGCGACTTCGAGACCTCCCTGGGTAAATACCTTGGTGACGGCATCCATGTCCGGGTTTTCAACTCGGGTACCAGTGCGCTCGAGGCTTCCTTGTGCGCCACAGGGATCGGCCCCGGTGACGAGGTAATCGTGCCGGCCTTAAGTTTTGTAGCCACGGCTAATGTCGTCCTTCGCGTTGGTGCCAGGCCGGTTTTTGTAGACGTCGATCCCGGCACCAGAAACATCGATGCACAAGCCGTGGCAGCAGCCGTATCCGGCCATACACGCGCCGTGATACCGGTACACTTTGCCGGTCTGTCCGCCGACCTGGATCCGCTTTATGCGCTCGCCGCGGACAATAACCTCGTCATTATCGAAGATG
>JAOTYS010000099.1 GCA_029861795.1 Gammaproteobacteria bacterium
GCAATGATTTCACTTACTTCAATTTGACCTACTATCGCCCCATGGCCGATGCCATTGCCATGCAGATTAAACGGCTCTACTATGGAACGCTGATGTATACCATGAAATCCAAACGTGGGTGTTCCACAACGGAGATATACCTCTATTACAAACCTCGATTTTTTCTGCTACAGGTGGTTGTAGTTCCGCTGTTTGCCATTCATCTCCGCTTTAAATCCTGGTTTATCAACCGGTTCCATATGTGATGCTTCCTAAACTGCCCTGTCTATGACAAGGATAATCTTTAGTTGCATCAATAGATATAAATAGCAAGAGATTTACAGTCAATGCCGTTTGTTCTGCATTTCTCTTGTGGGGCAAAAGTGATGGGATGATCAAGAAACTTTGTAACAAACTGTACGGCAATGGTGTTGTCCTTGCTAATTTGCGAGGGCAGCACCGTGTACCCTATCTCCCTGAGGAGCAGTTAGGGGCACTTCGTGATGCTCGACTCAAGGCCATTGTCAGATATGCCGCAGAGACAGTTCCCTATTATCGTGGTCTCTTTCAAAGAGAAGGAATCGATCCGCGCGCCATTCGAACGGTAGCGGATCTTGAGCGTCTGCCGTTGCTTGAAAAGGACACGGTCCGAAAAGATCCATGTCTTTTTGTCTCCACATCACGTCGGGGGAGAAACGCCATCTCCTTCACCACGAGTGGAACGACCGGAACGCCCCTGGAGGTCTATCATGATCCTTATTCCTTGCTGGCCAACATCGCTTTCGGGGAGAGGGAGCGCAAAGTGATGTCCAAAGCTTTTGGCAAGGAATTCGGATATAGGGAGCTTTCGATAAACTACCCGGGAAACATCGTCAGTAAGGTTAGAGATTTTTGTCACCAAAGGACGTTCATCCCCGTTCGTCCCGAACGCTGCGCTCTATCCGTCTCGGAGCCGGTCGAACGCATCGTTTCAGGGATCAATCGTTTTCGCCCGGATGTGGTCACAAGCTATGGCTCTTATCTGGAAACGCTATTTAGGACACTGGCCTCGCGGGGGATACAGATGCATCTTCCTCGAGTGATAGTCTATGGCGGTGACGGGATGTCAAGAGAAGGTAGGGAACTCATCGAAGCGAAGTTTGGTATTTCGGTTCTTTCGAGTTACCAAGCGGTGGAATCCTTCAAGATCGGATATTTCTGTGAAGAGCGTCGAGGCTTCCATCTCCATTCCGACCTGTGTCACGTGAAAGTTATTGATGCAGATGGAGCAAAGCTAGCAAGTGGTGAAAAAGGGGAAGTGGTGATTTCAAACTTCGTAAATCGGGGCACCGTTCTCTTGAACTATCGCTTAGGGGATATCGGCGTGATCTCGAGCCAGCAATGCTCCTGCGGGCGCACGCTACCGCTGCTGTCAGAACTTGAAGGACGTGCGGAAGATGTCATTTACTTGGCTGATGGTGGGTTTGTGCATCCCAGGGTCGTATGGGGCGTGTTAAAAAAGAAACCTGAAGTGTTGCAATACCAGTTGATCCAGCATGAGCCAGAGCTATTTGAGCTCAGGCTCGTAACGATAGATAAGAACACCTGTGAGCGTGTGATAACCGACATCTCGGCGAGTTTGCAGCATCTTCTGGGAGCATCGGCACGGATTGACCATGGCTACTATGAGGAGTTACAAAGAGAAGCCGGCGGTAAATTTCGGACCGTAATTTCGCTCTGCAAGCAGTAGAGATTCAAATGATTGGCGAGCTCATTGAGCTTCGGCAGTTGCGGCAAAATCCGAAACTTGATCCTGTTGAGATCGAGGCGCTGCAGCAGCGCAAGCTTCGCGCCATTGTGCGCCACGCTTATGCACAGGTACCGTACTACCGCTCACTTTTCGACTCGGTCGGACTTCATCCTGGAGATATTCACAGCGTCGATGATCTCAAACATCTACCGATAACAACGAAAGACGATCTCAGAGCGGCCGGCTTGAACAACATCATTGCTCGTGATGTCAAGCTCTCCTCTTGCGTTTCAGCAGTTACGACCGGTTCAACCGGCAAACCCTTTACGATCTACCTGTCTCGTAGTGACTTAAGGACGTATCGCCTCGTCGCTTTTCGGGCACTTCTCGCAATCGGTCTCCGTGCGCAAGACCGACTTGCGATCGTCGGTATTACGCGGCCACAGCGTACTCGGCTTTATCAACGTTTAGGTCTTTACCGGAGCATGAATATCCATCCTCAACTGCCGCTTACTGAGCAGTGCAAGCGTCTAAAACAGATGGATCCCACGGTACTGTGGTTCTACCCGACGGCACTAAGAGCGCTATTACGTTACGTAGACGACCAACTTACCACCCTTGTTCGTCCAAGGATGCTTATCACAGGCGCAGAAGTATTCGATGATAATTTGCGGGTAAGAATCCAGGCTAACTTTGATATCGAAATGTTCAACTTCTATGGAGCTGTAGAGATTGGACGCATCGCTGCAGAGTGCCCGGCTCACGAAGGCCTGCATGTCAATATGGATCACGTAGTCCTGGAATGCGTGGATGGAGCTCACCCAGTTGCGCCTGGAAAGCCAGGTGGAGCTGTAGTCACTACCTTAAACAATTTCACCATGCCGCTCATCCGATATCGGCTGGGAGATATTTGCACCTTCCTTAATGGACACTGTGCTTGTCGGTCGTTCTTCCCGCTCATCGCTCCACCACTTGGTAGGGAGGAGGAGCTCATCATACTTCCGAGCGGAACAGGGCTCATTCCCCAAGGGGTCCACACCATTATGAGAAAATTCGATGGAATAGATCAGTATCGCCTGATTCAGGAAAGTTACGACCAATTGGTGTTACAACTCGTCTGGCGCAATAATCCCCAAGAAGAACTGCTGTCCGAGATGCGGGCGCAGCTCATTATATTTTTAGGTGAACCTGTCAAACTGGACATCCAGAGCGTGAGTGTCATTCCAGAGGAGAAGATGAAATTCCGGGCTTTCGTTTCACGACTGCCCAAAGAATGACGTAGTCCAATGGTAATCTATGTAAGCTCGAGGGATTCGACGTAATCGGCGTTCGTTTAGAACGATGACATGAGGCTCTATCGGTCCAAGTCCATCCACATGAAGTAGCGGTCCGAGTCATCCCGTGCCGTCCTCAGGTGGCTCTCGAGTTCCATTGGGTCGCGGCTGTGTTCGAGCAGCAAAGAGCTCACCTTTTGAAACTCGTCACGCGTTACGAAGTGGGGTTGAAAGTTCGTGATGCGGTTGTTGCTGTAGATCGGATACAAACGAAGGGTCATGCTTCGCTGTCCCACGTCATCGTACACGTCTAGTCGAGCTACGAGGCTATAGGGGTCGGCGTTCATCTTCTCGTAGCGGCCCAGCGAGTTGAACACGAAATTGCCAAGGCCGTACACGATCCAGCGCCCTCTATACCGTTCGACTTCCTGGAGCATGTGCGCGCCGTGGCCGAGGATCAGGTCGGCTCCGGCGTCGATGAGCGCGTGGGCGAGCTTGGTTTGTGCCTTGTCACGCCATTTGTAGTTGTCACCCCAGTGGGGGAAGAGGACGAGGAAGGCGTCGGGGTTGGCGGCGCGGGCGAGTTCCACCTGACGCACCGCTGCCTCGCGAGTCCAGGCGTTGGCACCACCTAGTGATCCTCTGGCGTAGAACGCGTATTTTTCTTCGTAGTTCTTGCGGAACTCGAAGCCTGCTAGCACAACGAGGGGGAATGCTCGAGAGCCGAGCCGAAACTCTCGCCGGTAGGGCTCGGCTGCTTGTGCCTCGTTTAGTCCGGCTCCAAACGCTGCAATCCCATGCCGCGAGAGTGCGTCCCAAGTTTGGTTGAGTCCCGGGATACCGAAGTCGAGAGTGTGGTTGTTCGCGAGGGAGACCGCTGCGACGTTCAATGCCCTCAAGGCCCGGGGAGTCTGCTGCATGTCACTCCAATGGATGTAGTACTTCTCTCCCTCGAAGGGGGAAGAGGAGATGTCCGTTACTGGGGTTTCGAGATTTACGATGGCGAGATCGGAGTCGATCGCTAGAGGCTCAATGAGTGCCAGGCTGTGGCCGTAACCGCGCGTAGTCAGAACGTTCTCGATGCCCTCGGACTCATACTCCTTCAAGTAGTTCTCTCCGAAGTGTGTATCGCCCCCGAAGAGGATCGTCGCGGTGGGTCCTGTTGGTTCAGGGGGAGTTGCGCTGGGGAGGTTGCGGGGCGAGGTATCCGAGCATCCGATTGTCGTCAGTAGCGTGAGTAGTAGGGCCGTGTGGCGTTTCATGGCGGCCTTCTTGGGGTGAGCTATTGGTTCTTCATCGGAAGTGGTGGATGAGAGAAGACGGCGGCGTATCCACCCCATGCACTGGTGATTTCCTAAACTAGGAATGACACGCCATGGGGAAAGATAAGCCAAATCGCAGCCGAAGATCCAGAAGAGACTATCACTTCTAAGAGTAAGATGGTGGTGGAGGTTCCGCCCAGCTCTGTCACCTGTTAGGCGCACGGTCCTCTCGGCGTACTGCCCGTAAAGCCACGAAGTGTCCCGTAATGTAACGCGTAGGCCAACGCTCCAGGACTTCCCATGCCATGAGCCACTGCAATAATCTTTTCTTGACGGCCCTGGCGGCCCATCGGTCTAGGATGTCGGTGATCGGCACCATTAAGACGCGGGGGCAGTGCATCGTGGCCTGCACTTCCAGTGGTTCGAACCCGGCGGCGAGGACCATCTTCTGCAACCGCCGCGGACCACAACTCGCACCGACATAATAAGGGACAAGGCCAATGCGCTCGATCAACGGTGCTGGCAGCGAGTTGCGCAGAGCAATAATAGGATTGGATAGGTTGTCGAGGGTCATGAGGAGCTGGCCGCCGAACTTGAGCACCCGACACAGCTCCCTTAAGGCCTTGGCGACGTCGTCCAAGCTATCCATGTGGTCCAGCGTCGAATTCGAAATCACAACATCGAAACTTTGATCGGCAAACGGCAGGCAACCGACGTCGGCGCCCACGACCAGGAGAGTCTGGTGCTGAGATTGGGCACGGCGCATGATTAATGGTGCGATGTCAATTCCGACAGCGGTACGACCGACCGATGCCAACAATGGATACAGCCCCGTTTCGCCGGTTGCTTCATCAAAGAGATCGGTCTTGAGAACGCGTCCCACCTCAACGCTTGGTATCCAACGCTCGAATAACCGGGTGTTTACAGCGTCGCTGTGCACACGCCAAAGTCGGTGAGTCCGAGTCTCTTCCCAGTCTTTCGCAATCTCGTCCCAGTACTTTATTGGCTTTGAACCCAGGAGGTCCTCCTCAGTCATGACACCAAGGGGGTACCCTTGGTTGGCTAGAATTCCAGAAAAAATTCCTCCGGAAGGCTAGCTATCGCAGGTTATGTTTTTCATTGGTCGGGGTGAAAGGATTTGAACCTCCGGCCCCTCGGCAACTGCTCGGTGATTGCTCCTGCATTACTTCTACTACGATACATCTATGTGTATCTATCCATGCGTTATTCTCTATATCGTTGATGAACTCTTCGAATATAGCTATTTCACAGCGGTCACATTAACATGAATTAGTCGTGCCTCAAGATTCCTTAGTTCGCCTTGATTTAGAGGACGAAATCCGACGGACGTGCAAAATGTGGTGAGAGTATTTGTACTTTCAATCACGGGAATACGCGTTTAGTGTTTAAGTCAGAACACCTCGCCTCATACCGGTCAGTACTGCACTACTGAAATAGTCTGATACGTTATAGAGGTTAACCTACAGGAGCATTGTGTCATGATGCGGATAGGATTGTTTTTGGGCACCAACCTAGCGGTTTTGTTCATTCTAAATCGTATCATCACTGTTCTGGGGCTCAATCAACCGGGAACCAGTTGGACGCCCTTGTTAATAATGGCCGGTATCTTAGGAATGGCAGGATCGTTTATGTCATTGGTGATGTCAAAAATCATGGCCAAACGATCGGCGGGGGCGCAGGTAATTGAATCTCCCAGTAACGACACTGAACAATGGTTGGTAAGCACTGTGCGTGCGCAAGCAGAAAAAGCAGGGATTGGTCAGCCTGAGGTAGCCATTTTTGACTCGTCGGCACCCAATGCGTTTGCCACCGGCGCCAATAAAAACAACGCTCTTGTAGCCGTAAGCACGGGATTGTTAAACACTATGGACAAAGATGAGGCGGAAGCGGTATTGGGCCACGAAGTGAGTCATGTGGCCAACGGTGATATGGTAACGCTTTCCTTAATCCAAGGAGTAGTAAATACTTTCGTCATTGTGTTCTCACAAATCATTTCAACCCTCGTGGACCGCCGGCGCGGGGGTGGTTACAACGAGACAGGCTATGGTTATGGCCGCGGTATGGGTTATCGATTCACTTATATCATCACTCAAACCATTCTAGGATTCTTGGCGACAATCATCGTGCGCTGGTTTAGCCGCTGGAGAGAATATCGCACGGACGCTGGTGGAGCGAGGCTGGCGGGTCGCGACAAGATGATTCGAGCCTTGGAACGCTTGCAAAAACTTCAGCGACCATCGCAATTACCGGCGCACATGCAAGCCTTCGGTATAAATGGTGGATTATTGGGTGTTGCTGGTTTAAAAAAACTGACGATGACACATCCACCGCTTGAAGAGCGAATCGACGCATTGCGTCGCGCGAGTTAGTGCAAATCGCGTTTCAATTTAATTGGCGTCATCACGGAGACTGACATCTTCGATGCTTTCATCCACATCTTGGAAGCGGAGCCGACGTGACTAGCAGCATCGTTATGTATGATTCGCCGAAACGCTACGTTGCAAGGATGCGCCGGAGACCAGATCCGTAGAGCCTCTGGGGAAGGGTGGGGTGGCCGAACTTTGGCGGTTGACTACATCATCATCACTCGCGGCTTGCAGCGTAGCCGGCGCGAGCATAGCCTGCGCGATCGAACGATCGTAAGGTTAGGGGCCTTACACTGGGCTAGGGTTGCGTGATCGGCAATTGCCTGAAGTAGTGAATTGGAGATAAATTCTTAACAATAAAGAGGTTAGCTAGTATGGATAAGAGCAAGAACGCCATCATCACTGGATCCACCAGCGGTATTGGACTGGGCATTGCGTCTGCCTTTGCCGAGGGCGGGATGAACGTGATGTTGAATGGGTTCGGCGATCAGGATGAGATCGAAAGCCTTAGGGTCGGGCTTGCAAAACAGTACGGCGTTAAAGTGAAGTATTCGGACGCGGATATGACCCAGCCGAAAGAGATCACCACGATGATCGAGCAGGCAAGATCCGAACTCGGCCGGATTGATATAGTCGTCAATAACGCCGGAATTCAGAACGTGCAACCGATCGAAGAGTTTCCACCGGAGAAGTGGGACGCAATCATTGCGATTAACCTATCCAGTGCGTTTCACACGATTCGCTTGACCTTGGCGGATATGAAGGCACGAAAGTGGGGCCGCATCATCAACATCGCTTCGGCACACGGACTAGTAGCGTCACCGTATAAATCGGCGTACGTTGCCGCCAAGCACGGCATCGTGGGGTTAACCAAAACCATCGCCCTGGAGGCAGCCGAGTTCGGTGTTACGGTCAATGCCATATGCCCCGGGTACGTCCGCACTCCACTGGTGGAAAAACAGATACCGGATACCGCCGCGGCGCGCGGGATCACGGAAGAGGAGGTCGTGCGCGACGTATTATTGAGCGCACAACCGACCAAAGAGTTTGTGACGACCGAGCAGCTTGCCGCGGTTGCGGTGTTTCTGTGTACCGATGCGGCCGCGTCCATCACCGGCACGGCGTTACCGGTCGACGGCGGTTGGACCGCGCAGTGAGCCAGTCATCGAAATTACGCAAGGCGGTAAATCTGGCGCTACAGGGCGGCGGGTCTCATGGCGCGTTCACGTGGGGGGTGCTCGATTGTCTGCTCCAAGATGATCGGGTGGACATCGAAGGCATTAGTGGTACCAGCGCGGGGGCGATCAATGCCGTGGTGTTGGTCGATGGCTTCATGCAGGGTGGAATCGACGGTGCCCGCCAGGCGTTGCATGATTTTTGGAAAGCCGTTTCCGACGAAGCTCGAGCAAGCCCTATCCAGCGTTCTCCATTGAATATGCTCACCGGTGATTGGAGTCTAGATAACTCACCGGGCTATCTTTGGTTCGATCTCGTTTCGCGCATGGCGTCTCCGTATGAGATGAACCCGCTCAATATGAACCCGTTGCGGGATCTGCTTGAGAGACAAGTTGATTTTGAGCGCATCCATCATTGCGAGCTCATCAAGCTGTTTGTTTCTGCGACCAACGTGCATACCGGTCGTGTTAGGGTATTTTCGTGCGGTGAGATTTCAGTGGACGCCGTGTTGGCATCGGCTTGTTTGCCACACATGCTCCAGGCTGTGGAAATTGATGGCGTGCCGTATTGGGACGGCGGTTACATGGGCAACCCGGTGCTGTTTCCGTTTTTCGACGCCTGTGAAACGGAAGATGTCGTCATCGTTCAGATTAATCCCATCGAGAGAAAGGACACTCCGAAAACAGCTCGAGATATCATCGATCGGGTCAACGAAATCACCTTCAATTCGAGTTTGCTCAAAGAATTCCGGGCGATTGATTTTGTGTCGAGATTAATTGAAGACGGCAAACTGGATCCCGCGCACTACAAACAAATTCGGGTACATCGTATTGAAGGAAACGAATTTCTGAATCCCCTTGGGGCGTCGAGTAAGTTAAACACCGAGTGGGCATTTCTGCAGCACTTGTTCGAAGCGGGTCGTGACACGGCTAATGTCTGGATCGAAGGGACATTCGACGCTCTGGGTAAACATTCATCCATGGATCTGCGTGCGATGTTTCAAGGTTGATGTCTAAGAACGACGTCTCAATACAACGTTGCTACATAACCGCAAAGAACTTCACTATTCGAAATGATTCCGTTGCTCCTCAACAAACTCAACGGGGTCGAGCTCACTGTTTTGCTGATGGCTTGCTCTCCCCGTACAACTGCGAGAATGCGATGTGGTCACGAATGTTTCTTCCCATGTGGTGACACAGTCGACACGTACAGGATGAGCTGATAGAGATCTGAAGGCTATGCACGCAACGCTACTACTTCTTCGCCCAACCGATTTTCCACCTAGACGACATGCGGCTTAAAACCTTGCAGGTGAACGTCGGCTACCGGTGCAATCTTTCCTGCACCACTGCCACGTTAGCGCGAGCCCAAGGCGCAAGGAACAGATGACGAGAGCTGAGCATCGCGGACGATGCGTATCACTGCGGTGAACGCGACGACAAACTTGCGGAGTTCATGCCGAATCCACTTCGGGAAAAGAACCGGGCACATTTCACTAGGCCAAGAACGCGCTTGCGTTACTGCGTCTATTCGAAAACTGCAACCGGCGGGCGGCTCGTCGGCACGTGTAGGACCGGCCGCTCCGGTGGCAGGCACACGCTGTCGTCGCAGGCTTGCAAACGCAACTCAACTGGGATCAAGTGCACGGCAACGGCCGGATTGGTCTGCTTCAAATCCATCGTGATACGCACCTGTCCTTCGTACAAGGCCAGCTCTTCGCTTTGAAACCCCAGGGTTTTAAGGACGGGTCGTGGGTAGGACAATGCACCGGGGCGCCACCCCGTGACGGCCTTTTCGAGTCCCACCACAGTTGGGATTAGGCCCTCTTGCAGGGTCTTGTGTGCATTGATGTGCCAACCCGGGCGTATCGCGAGATCCACCACTAGCGTGTTTGCCTGCAGTTGGGCGTTCACTCTGATCGCGCCCCGTGCCGCATACTGGCGCGGTCCGGCCGCACCGTTGGCGAGTAATTGTGCTCCGCGCAGTAGATAGCTGTAGGCGACGGGATTTTGGTTGATGGAGTTTGCATAGGCGGCCAGCAAGGCCTTTGCTGTCCTGCGGTAAGCCTCGTCACCAGTACGCTGCGCCAGTTTCGCCAAGACATGCAGCGCCGCTGCGTTGCCCGAGGGCACCGCACCGTCTGTACCATCTTTGGGGCGCGTCATGGTGGCTATGCCCTCGGCATTAGTGTTCATGAAATAGCCACCCGCTTTGTCGTCCCAGAACAACCGGTTCATGGTGGCGACCATCACCTCCGCCCGCTTCAGCCAGCGAGGGTCTCGACTCGTGTCGTAAAGGTGTAAAAAGCCATCGGCGAGCCAAGCGTAGTCTTCCTGTATGGCCGGCACGGACGATCGCCCATCAAGGCGCACGCGCCACAGCTCACCATTGTCCCGGTGGCTGCTCTCCCATACGGAATCGGCGGCGCGTAGTGCGGCCATCTGGTAGTGCGGCTCGTGTAAGACGTCGGCGACCTCAGCCAGCGCCACGATCATCATGCCGTTCCAAGCAGTAACGATTTTCTCGTCCCGCAGCGGATGCACGCGCGGCGCACGGTTGGCATAAAGGGTCGCACGGATATCGGTCACGCGCACAAGCAGGTCCGATAGGACCATATCTCGTTGGGTTGCAAATTCAGCCAACGATATCGGCAGGTGTAAGATATTCGCATCCTCGAAGTTTCCGTCCTCGGTGACGCCATACAATTCAATGGCCAGGTCAGCCTGGGTGGGCGACAGCGCCCCACGAATCTGCGCTGGGGTCCAGAGAAAAAACCGCCCCTCGCCACCGGCACTGTCGGCGTCGGTGGCCGAGTAGAAACCACCCTTAGGCGCGGTCATGTCACGCAGTACGTAATCCAATATCTGGCGGGCAATGCGGGCGAAACTGTCGTCGCCAGTCAAACGCCAGGCCTCGGCATAGATCCGGGCGAGTTGTGCCTGGTTATAGAGCATTTTTTCGAAGTGCGGCACCAACCAACTAGCGTCAGTGGAATAGCGGTGAAAGCCACCGCCGACCTGGTCGTAGATGCCGCCGCGGGCCATCGCTTCGAGGTCGACGCGGATGAGGTTGCGGGTATCGTCGTCGTCAGAACGCAGGGCATGGTCGAGCAGTAACAGATAGCGCGGTTCATTGGGGAACTTTGGGGCGGGGCCAAATCCGCCTCGCAGCTCGTCATGGACCCGTTGCAAGTTGGTTACCGTCCGTTGCACGATGTCATCGTCCACTTTGCCGGCGGTGTCGGCGCTGCGGGTGGCGGCTGCCACCGCGGCGGCCACCCGGCCAGCCTGTTGCTCAAGGCCTTGGCGGTTCTCGCGCCAGGCCACTTCGACCCGCCGCAACAGATCCAGGAACTGCGCCCGAGGAAAATAGGTGCCGCCGAAGAAGGTCTGGCCCGCCGGGTTGAGAAAGCTGGACATCGGCCAGCCGCCCCGCTCGGTCATCAGTTGCACTGCAGTCATGTAGATGGTGTCGATGTCGGGGCGACGTTCGCGATCTACCTTGATGGCCACGAAATGCTCGTTTAGGAACCGCGCGACCTCTAGGTCCTCGAAACTCTCGCGTTCCATGACGTGGCACCAGTGGCAGGTGGAGTAGCCGATGGATAGAAAAATGGGCTTATTCTCCGTACGCGCCCTGGCGAAGGCCGCGGGTCCCCAGGCGTGCCAGTCCACCGGATTGTGGGCATGCTGCAACAGGTAGGGCGAGTCCTCCAGGATCAGGCGGTTGGTGTAAAGCGGCGACCCGTCAGGATGGAGGTGTCCGGTGCGCGGCTGGTAGTCGGGGCCCTTGGCCGCCAGTGCCGCCTGCAGGCGTTGTTGCAGCGAAGCGGATCGGACCACGCTCGGCGGGTCGTCGGCGCGCGCTGCAGGGGCCAGGGTCAGCAGCAATGACAACACGATACCGCCTATGTATACCAATGGCGTGGGCAACTGACCAGCCACGGTTTTCCACCCTTGCACGCTGAGCCGCATTCGAAACCCAATTCTGTCTACCACCCAGCGTAACACAAATAGTATCGATTGTTCGGTGAGCTGCGACCGCTCCATAAAGCTCCTACCTCAAGTTACTGGTTGCACTAAGAAAACTCTACTTTAGGACTGTCTACTTGACGGTGAGCTTACGGTGGCGTCTTTCTTGAGGTCGCGCTAACTTCGGAAAGAGCAGCTAAGTCATTATGTCCTTCCTGAGACATAGGT
>JAOTYS010000100.1 GCA_029861795.1 Gammaproteobacteria bacterium
TCCCCCGCTCTACCCCCAGCGGATCTCGGATTCGGTCGAAATAGAGGGGGTCATACGCTGACTGTGCTCAGAGATTTGCGCTAGCTGCGATCTTCCACTTGCACTGGATATTCGTTGATTCGATCCGGCCGAAGTGATGAACTAAATCGGCCATGTCGGGTAAGTCGATCGTAGATAGACCATATACCATGGCCCGCAAACAAGAAGACAATCGATAATTTAGGAATTAGGTGACGACCATCCCAATCAGAGAATGTCAGATAGTACGGTTCGCGAAAAACGGTTATCTCTGAAGCGTATTAGCGCAGAAAACCGTACTTCGCCATCACATACAGTGCCCTCACGCCGTCCTTCCAAGTGATTTTCTTCCCTTCTTCATAGGTCCGGCCAGCATAGGTGATACCAACCTCGTAGAAAACCGCGTTGCGCTTTGCGAGTTTGATCGTGACTTCGGGCTCAAACCCAAACCGATCTTCTTCGAGTGTTACAGCCTTGATTACAGATGTTCGGAATACTTTATAACAAGTTTCCATATCTGTGAGATTGAGGTTAGTAATCATGTTGCACAGCAAAGTAATCAGACGATTGCCCACCATGTGCCAGAAGTAGAGCACCCGGTGTGCTCCACCGCCGGTAAACCGCGAGCCATATACAACGTCTGCCTTGCCGCTGAGAATGGGCTCCAGTAGAGTTGGGTATTCCGCCGGATCATATTCCAGATCAGCATCCTGGATAATTACTAAATCCCCGCTTACCTTTGCGAGTCCTGTGCGAATCGCGGCTCCCTTACCTCGATTACGATCATGGTGAATGAGCTCATCCACTTTGGCGGCCACGGTTTCATCCAAGACTTCCTTAGTACCATCAGTTGAGGCGTCATCGATCACAATAATCTCAAGATCAGCTACCTCACTAGACTTAACACGGTCGATTACTTGTGCGATGGTAGACCTCTCATTGAAGCAAGGAATAACCACTGATACCTTCATCGAGCTTCGGACCTTGTTTTCTTTTTGATCCAACTAGTGTAGTCCAAACGGCACGACTCAGCTGAGTAGCAGCGGTTAATGACTATACCCGGACCATTCAGCCACTAAGAAGTAAGTCTTTCGCCTGATTGATCTTGGCGGCAAGGTAAGTGGGCCCTCCGCGATCAGGGTGGAGCTTCTGCATGAGCTTGCGGTGGGCCTCTACGATCTGTTTACGGCTGGCGTCGGGCGCCAATCCCAGAATCTGATAAGCTTCCTCGTGGGTCATCGTGCCATCTCCGGCCACCTGCCCACTTTGTTCGTACTGTTGCCTCCACCGATCACCGTGTACCCTGACAAGGTACGCCTCGAGAACTGCTACTGATTGAGCATCGACTCCGCGGCACTCACCAAGTAGTTCAACTAGCTCCTCAAAGCTGAGGTCATCCAACAACCTCCCTTGAAACTTACCCGCCAACACCTCGCCATTCATTGCGCCGGTGTCATGGTCGAGCTCCATATGCAAAAAGCGAGTGGAGACCTCCGATTTTTGACCCTCCTTTGGGCCCATCGCAGACTTTAGCGATTTCAGTACACCGGTAAGCATCAACACGCGCTGGAGTAACGGAATCAGACCCACGATCAACGCAAACAACCAATGCAGGCGCCCCGTCAGCACAGCAAGTACTACCAAGGCGATGCCACCAAACAAAAAAATCTGCCTCAACAGCTTGGAACGCGTAGCAGGGGGCTGGCGCGCTATCCAATTGATGAAGAACCATATGCCCACTACAGCGAGTAGGGCGAGGATCAGGCGGATCATCAGGCTTTGCGAACTTGCTGGGTAAGTTGTAACACAACACCGCCGCGGCGCTTTCCGAAATCCTCTAGTGCGCGGCGACCTCCTGCAGCGTACACCGCCACAGCGCTCAGCAGATCTTTTAGCTGTTGTGCGCTGGAGGCATCGAATGGACAGTATGCTCCCTTGGTGAGCTTGGCAATCTGCCTAAACGCCCGTTGCGCGATGGGTTCGTTGCCCTCCTGAAAGACAAAGGCGGGGACACCCACCAGGCCTAGTTGCCCGCCCGCGTGGGACAGCTTATCGACATCTTCCTCCATGCAATCGCCCACGAAAACAAGGGCGTCCACCTTCTTGGTCTTATGCTCATGCAAAGTGTGTTCCAATACTCGACCGATCTGAGTAATCCCGCCGACACACCTGACTCGATTCATCCGCGCCAATAACTCTTCGGAAGTGCACATCCACGGGCTTGCATAGAACTCCCCAAAGCCACGGTAATGCACAAGCTGTATGTCTAGCCCACCAAGTGAATCGGTCTCCAGAAACATCTGACTTTGAATGTGACAAGCACGATCCCAACTGGGCTCGCGACTCGCCGTCGCATCCATTGCAAAGATTAGTCGTCCGCGTTCTGTTGTAGATTTGACCGGAGGTGTTGCTGCGACCTTGCGCAAAAACGCTTCTACCTCACTTTGTGCCGACTTCGACGGCAACTTATCTGACGATTTGGTCATACGGTGTTAGTTTCGTCGTCCTTTAGACAAGACTCTTGGATGCGATCTCGGTTACGTCCTTGGACAGTTTGTCCGTATCTAAGATACGCTGCAGCTCGTTTCGCATCAGAGCTTTACGATCGTCATCATATCTTCGCCAGTGGCTGTAAGCACTCACCAGCCGTGCCGCAACTTGGGGATTCAATGGATCAAGCCTGATGATCTGGTCTGCGACAAATCCATAGCCAGTGCCATCCGACTGATGAAATTGCACCGGATTGCCCATCGCAAAGGCGCCGATAAGCGAGCGCACTCTGTTCGGATTCTTGATATTGAAATCCGGGTGTTTGGTTAGTGTTTTAACCACCTCCAAGGTTCCTGCGCGATGCGATCGCGCCTGGATGCCAAACCACTTGTCTAGGACTAGATTCTCGTGGCGCCACTTGCTGTAGAACATAGACAGCGCTCGATCGCGGCGAGGATCATTGCTGTTTACGAGACAAGTCAACGCCGCAACCACATCGGTCATACTCCGTCCATTGTCGAACTGTTCGAAGCACAGATCGCTAACTTCGCGATTTTCCAGCTCAATCAAATACCCCAGACAGACGTTGCGCAATGCGCGCCTTCCCATGGCTTTGGCAGTGATGGTGTATTCGCCTGTATCCGTCAGTCTTTGGTATTTATGCATGAAGATATCACCGATTTCTGTCGCCAGTGTTCTGCGTGTAAATTGTCTAACCTTATGTAATGCGACGGGATCGATGACAGTCATGGACTCGGCGATGTAATTCTCCGCCGGCAAGGTAAGGGTCTGCGCCATCAATGCAGGGTCCAAGTCGTCATCCTGTAAGATCTGCGTGAAAGCCTGGATGAACATCGGATTTAGCGACAAATCTCGGCCCTTTTGGAAATCCTCCACCAAGGCCAACATCAGCTTAGCCGCAAGTTGCTGCGAGGCGTCCCAGCGGTTGAAGTCATTGTTGTCGTGCGCCATCAGATGACACAGATCCGCAATATCACGCTGAATGTATACCTTGACCGGTGCCGAAAAGTCTCGAAGCAGGGACGGCACTGGCGGCTCGGAAACTTCGGCAAACGTAAAAGTGTGCTCAGACTCGCGAACCTCGAGAATGCGTGTTCCTTGGGTCCAATTGTTTTCGCCTTCCAACCGCAACGCAACGGCTTCACCATCCGGACCAATCAGACCCATGGCAAGGGGAATATGGAAAGGTTTCTTTTCAGGCTGCCCTGGTGTAGCGGGACATGATTGTTTGACAGTAAGTGTGTAAGTCTCCCTGTTCGCGTCGTGGCGCGCGCTCACGCGTAGTTCAGGGGTCCCGGCTTGAATGTACCAAAGTCGAAACTGCGTCAGATCCACGTCGTTTGCATCCTCTAAGGCCCGCACAAAATCGTCCGTAGTCACAGCCTGGCCATCGTGACGATCGAAATAGAGGTCCGTCCCTTTGCGGTATCCCTCAGGGCCCAGCAGGTGATAAAGCATCCTCACCAACTCCGCGCCCTTGTTATAAACCGTCAAAGTATAAAAGTTGTTGATTTCTTGATATGAGTCGGGGCGCACAGGATGGGCCATAGGGCTACCATCCTCGCGAAATTGATAGGTGCGCAGCACATCAACATCTTCGATGCGTTCTACCGCTGCAGAGTTCATGTCCGCACTAAACTGCTGATCACGAAAAACCGTAAAACCTTCTTTGAGACTTAATTGAAACCAGTCACGGCAAGTCACACGGTTACCAGACCAATTATGGAAATACTCGTGTGCGATCACCCCTTCTATATTTCGATAGTCCGTGTCGGTGGCGGTCTCTGGCTTTGCGAGCACATACTTAGAGTTGAATATATTGAGCCCTTTGTTCTCCATGGCACCCATGTTGAAATCGTCGACCGCAACAATCATGAACACGTCTAGATCATATTCTCGCCCATATACCTCCTCATCCCATCTCATGGCTCGTTTAAGTGAGCTCACTGCGTGGTCGCACTTGTCAGCATTGTGCTGTTCGACGTAGATCCTAAGCGGCACGACCCGGCCAGAGCGGGTTACAAATCGATCTTCAACGCAGGTGAGTTCGCCCGCGACCAAAGCGAACAAATATGATGGTTTGGGGAAGGGGTCGTGCCATTTAGCCCAATGCCGGTTGGAACCTGATTCGCCGCGATCTACTAAGTTGCCATTTGACAGAAGTATCGGCTGCAGGTCCTTGTCACCTGAAATCGTGGTGGTGTATCGGGCCAGAGTATCTGGTCTATCCAAGAAATAAGTGATCTTACGAAAGCCTTCAGCCTCACATTGTGTGCAGAATATGCCGTTTGAGGTGTACAAACCCATCAACGAGGTGTTGTCCGCAGGCCTGATCCGGGTTTCGATTTCCAGCTCGAACGATTGCGGGACCTTTGCAATGGTGAGGTTCTGCTCGGTCACATCAAATTGATCATTTGCTAACGTCACGCCGTCCAGCTTCACCGATCGCAACTCTAACTTCCGTCCCTGTAGTGTCAGTGGTGATGTATCCGAGGCCATTTGTTTAGAGCGGTGCACAGTAAGTTTCGACCTAACGGTGGTGATCTTCGGGTCTAAATCAAAGTGAAGATCCGCCGTCTCAATAAGGTACGGTGATGGCCGATAGTCTTTTAGGTAAATGGTGCTGGATTCCGTCTTGGGCATGGTGTTGCTTTATGGGTTCATCTAATGGGGTTATTAAGCCAGTCGTAGTGGATGCATTGCACGACTCTCAACAATACTGGGACAAAACGAAGGATCAGACGATGGCGATTAACAACATCACAAACAGAACCACCAGTGCGATTGGAATCAGCAAACCTGCCCAATCCTTGTGTTCCGCTGCACGACTTCGCTCGAATATCGTCTTTATTCCTGGTCTAAACCAGAATATTAACAGCAGCCCGAATACTCCAAGGAGTAGCTTTTCCCAGGTTTCAAGATTCTCCATCGCAGCACCTAAGATTCGCGGTGTCTCCTCGAACGGCCTGTTCAAATAGTGGCCAAGACCGGCTTGGACACTGTATAAGGTCAGGTCAGCTTAGAAGGGGGGACAAGGCCACAGTCTTGGCGTAGAATTATCCCCTAGCTCGCTCGCATTGACGATGTTGATATTAATCCCGCGATTAATGTTTAGCAGACATTTCCAAATATGACCGAAGAGAATACCGAGGAACTACAGCAGAAACTAGAGGCACTTTATGTAGAGCACCGCGACCTAGATGACGTGCTCACGAGACTTTCCGCAGAGCACGTACACATGGATCAGCTGCAGCTCAGACGTCTAAAGAAACGTAAACTACAGCTGAAAGACCACATCGCTAGGCTAGAAAGTCAACTTCTACCTGACATGTTGGCTTAACTCTGGCCGCGTCGTCTACCCAGACCCAAGCCTAGTCAGGTGCCTGGGTTGATGCTCGTAGTGCACGTTCAGTAGCGGTAGTAATCGGGCTTATAGGGTCCTTCGATTGGGACCCCGATATATCCGGCTTGCTCAGTAGTCAACTCGGTTAAGTGGACGCCGATCTTCTTTAGATGCAATCGTGCCACCCGCTCGTCCAACTCCTTTGGCAACACATACACCTTATTCTCATACTTATCCGGGTGATTCCATAATTCAATCTGCGCCAACACCTGATTAGTGAACGAATTGGACATCACGAAGCTCGGATGTCCAGTGGCGCAGCCAAGATTCACTAGTCGTCCCTCCGCTAGCAAGATAATCCGCTTACCGTCCGGGAACTCGATGTGGTCCACCTGTGGCTTGATGTTTATCCATTTGTGATTCCTCAAACCGGCCACGTCAATTTCACTGTCGAAGTGACCAATGTTACATACGATCGCTTGATCTTTCATCGCGCGCATATGATCTACAGTAATCACCTGATAGTTGCCGGTAGCGGTGACGAAGATATCCGCCGAAGACGCCGCTTGTTCCATGGTGACCACGCGGTAGCCTTCCATCGCCGCTTGCAGGGCGCAGATAGGATCGATTTCTGTGACCCACACCACCGCTCCTAGGCCCCGAAGGGATTGGGCGCAGCCCTTACCTACGTCACCGTATCCACATACCACCGCGATCTTGCCTGCGATCATCACGTCCGTGGCACGTTTGATACCGTCCAACAAAGATTCACGACAACCGTATAAATTGTCGAATTTTGACTTGGTCACTGAATCGTTAACATTAAACGTTGGCACCTTGAGCTCGCCTTGCTCCATCATCTCGTAGAGGCGGTGCACACCCGTGGTGGTTTCCTCGGATAGCCCGCGAACGTCGGCCAGTAATTCCGGGTACTTCTTATGCATCACTTGTGTCAGATCACCGCCGTCATCCAGCAACATATTGGGCCGCCAACCGTCCACACCCATTATCGTCTGATCGATGCACCACCAATACTCTTCCTCAGTCTCACCCTTCCACGCAAACACCGGTACCCCGGCTGCAGCCACCGCTGCGGCAGCGTGGTCCTGGGTGGAAAAGATATTGCACGAAGACCAGCGCACCTCAGCACCCAACGCTCTCAGCGTCTCAATCAAGACTGCCGTCTGGATGGTCATATGCAGACAGCCCACAATACGTGCGCCCGCCAAGGGTTGCTGCTCGCCATGTTCCTCACGTAATGCCACCAGTCCCGGCATCTCAGTTTCCGCGATGGCTATTTCTTTGCGCCCCCACTCGGCAAGTGAAATATCTGCAACTTTGTAATCCTGACCCAACTGTTGTGCGCTCTGCGTGCTCATGTACTACTCCGAAGGGAAGCTATTGTGGGACTGCTAAGTATAGACACTATGCGGTTTGCGCCGCACCTAAACCTGCCGCCTCGCGTAACGCTGCCGCCTTGTCGGTTCTTTCCCAAGTGAATTCCGG
This sequence comes from Gammaproteobacteria bacterium, assembly GCA_029861795.1. Next base: position 7,379 of record JAOTYS010000100.1, read on the forward strand.
CTCGGTTCGACCAAAATGCCCATAGGCGGCGGTATTACGGTAGATTGGGCGCAACAAATCTAGCTCCTGAATCACTGCTTTAGGACGCAAGTCAAAATACTCTGTGATCAACTGTTCAATCTTGGTTTCGGGTATCACTCCGGTGCCAAAGGTATTCACCATGAGCGATACCGGCTTGGCGACACCGATGGCATAGGCCACTTGCACTTCGCACCGGCTTGCGAGACCCGCTGCCACTACATTCTTGGCCACATGGCGCACGGCGTAAGCGGCGGAACGGTCGACTTTAGAAGGATCTTTTCCGGAGAACGCACCTCCTCCATGGTGCGCCGCGCCACCGTAAGTGTCCACGATTATCTTTCGCCCGGTGAGGCCGCAATCGCCCACCGGTCCCCCGACCACGAAACGTCCTGTGGGATTGACCAGAAATCGGGTGTCTGCAGTCAACATGTTGCCGGGAATCACCGGTTTGATGATCTCGTCAATCACGGCCTCCGATATAGTCTGGTGGTCGACGCCGGGGTCGTGTTGCGTGGATAGCACCACCGTGTCCACGGCACTGGGCCTACCTGCCTCGTAGCGAACTGTCACCTGGGACTTCGCATCCGGCCGCAACCACGACAAGCCGCCTTGCTTGCGCACTTCGGCTTGTTTCCTTACGAGGTTATGGGCGTAGTGAATCGGGAATGGCATCAGCACTTCGGTTTCATCGCACGCGTAGCCAAACATCAAGCCCTGGTCGCCTGCTCCTTGGTCAAGATCTAATCCTTGGCCTTCGTTGACCCCTTGTGCGATATCTGGCGACTGCTTGTCTAGCGAAACGATGACGGCGCAGCTTGCATGGTCATACCCCAATTGCGAGGAGTCATAGCCGATCTCCTTGATGGTGCGGCGCGCGACCTCACTGTAGTCAACGTTTGCCTGCGTGGTGATCTCCCCCGAAAGGATAGTCATGCCAGTGTTGACCAGCGTTTCACAGGCAACGCGAGAGTACCGGTCCTGCGCCAGCAATGCATCAAGCACCGCATCCGATACCTGATCCGCCACTTTGTCGGGATGTCCTTCGGATACCGACTCGGAGGTGAATAGATAGCTATGCGACATCGACTTTCTCCACCAATACTCCAGCGCTAAAGGCGGCGACTATAGCAAATAGTCCCGCCAGACGGTATTGGGCCATCATCCTTGGTCATATAGTCCGAGACACGATCCAAACCGCCCTGCAATGCCAATTGTTGGAAGCGGAAGACGGAACAGAGCATCGCCGTTACCACCTCTTATCCATGCCCAGCTCCTTGAGCTTGCGGGTCAAAGTGTTACGGCCCCATCCAAGACGTTTGGCGGCCTCCTGCTTGTGCCCTCCCGTAAACTGCAGCGCCGTCTGCAACATCAAGCGTTCGAACTGGGTGCCAATGGTTTGTAAAATGTTGTGCTCGCCGCGCACCAGTTGCTGCTCGATGACGGATTTCAGCTGTCGCTCCCAGTCCGAGGTCGCATCGGTTTGGCTGAGTCGGCTGCGCAAATCTACAGGCAGTTCCGCGGTAGCGATCTTCTGCCCCGCGGCCATCACTGTGAGCCAGCGACAAGTGTTTTCCAGCTGGCGCACGTTGCCGGGCCAATCTAGTTCACATAGATGGGCCATCGCGTCAGGCTTCAGCTCTTTTGGCTCCACATTGAGCTCACCAGCGACCACTTCCAGGAAATGGCTAGCAAGCGCCGGGATATCTTGGCATCGCTCACGCAAGGGGGGCAGATTTACGCTTATCACGTTGAGGCGATGAAACAAATCCTCGCGAAATGTTGCGCCATCCACTTTGTCAGACAAGTTCTGGTTAGTGGCCGCGAGGATACGCACGTCCACTGCGATTTGCTTGTGACCCCCTACACGGTAGAAGCGTCCATCCGACAACACCCGCAGCAGACGAGTTTGAAGCGCAGGCGGCATATCTGCGATCTCATCGAGAAACAGCGTTCCACCATGGGCTTGCTCAAACCGTCCACGACGCTGAGTGTGGGCACCCGTAAAAGCCCCCTTCTCATGCCCGAACAGCTCGGACTCCAGCAACTCCGCGGGGATTGCAGCCGTATTGATCGGGATAAAGGGCTGACTTGAGCGAGGACTATGGCGATGCAGCGCGCGTGCGACTAATTCTTTGCCCGTACCCGACTCACCACAGATCAGCACGTTGATACTGGAGTGCGACAACCGACCGATGGCGCGAAACACCTCCTGCATAGCCGGAGCCTCGCCGATGATCTCTGGCGCAGTTTGACTGTCCATCTTTATTGTTTCAGCGCCCGGCCGATGCTCAACGGCGCGCTCCACCAATCGCACCACTTCGTCCACGTCAAATGGCTTGGGCAGATATTCAAACGCTCCGCCTTGATACGACGCTAGCGCACTGTCGAGATCGCTATACGCGGTCATCACTATCACCGGTATATCCTGAGCGCACTCGCGAATGTGATCTAACAGCTCTAAACCACTCTGACCCGGCATGCGAATATCGGTCACGATGACATCCGGTGGCTCTCGCCTCAGGCGCTCAATAACTCCATTGGCCGATTCAAACGCGCGTACCTCAATCTGCGCCCGCTGCAAGGCCTTGCTTATTACCCAGCGGATGGAGCTGTCATCATCGATGACCCACACCTTTGTCTGGGACACTGCGTCAACTCTCAAGCGGCAGATAAACACTGAAGCGCGTCTTCGCCGCTGCACTGATGCATTCAATCAAGCCCCCGTGTTGACGGATGATGTCTTGAGCTATGGATAGACCGAGCCCAGTGCCGTCTGCTCGCCCGGTCACCATAGGAAAGAAAATATGATTGCGTAACGCTTCCGGAATACCGGGGCCGTTGTCTTCAATGTCAGTTCTGATGACCTGTCGATGCTGCTGTTTGTCGATGGTGACCAAGCGCTCTATGCGTGTGCGCAATGTGATCTCCCCGCGGCCTTCCAGCGCCTGAACCGAGTTACTCACAATATTCAATACCGCTTGCACCAACTGATCCCACCGGCCTAGTAACTGTGGGAGACTAGGATCATAGTCCTTCACAAAAGTGACGGCATCATGGGTCTGTGCACGGATCAGTTTCAGCACATGCTCCAACACTCGATGGATATTGACTGGCCCTGTTTCGGCCTTACGATGTGGTGCCATCATCCGGTCCACAAGGTCAGACAAGCGATCTGCCTCGTGGATGATGATGCGGGTGTACTCACGCAATTCCCGATCGTTTAGCTGGCCATCGAGTAGCTGGGCGGCACCACGCAAACCACCCAGCGGATTTTTGATCTCGTGCGCGAGCCCCCGTGTCAGTGCCTGATTCGCTAGTTGAAGCTCCAGTAACCGGGCTTCACGGGCCAACTGAAGTAGGCGGTCCACTGCAGTAAGCTCCACCAGCAGTTCTTGGTCATCCTGCAGACCCGTCAAAAGAGTTACTGTGTAGTCCGCGCTCAGCGGTTTGGCGCCAGCCGGAGTAAGGCTTACTTCACGCGCAGTGACGCTACCCCCCTGAGACAAGACCTGGTCGAAATGCTGTCTCATCCCAGCGGCATCAGGGATCAACTCTAACAGCGACTTGCCTAAGGCATTTTTCGCACTTGCCTCAAGCATCCACTCTCCTGCGTGGTTGAGGAAAGTTAGACACAACGCGGAGTCGAAGCTGAGCACCGCAGTACTTAGGCCTTGCAGGATTGCGCGCTGTTGCAAATCGAACTCCACCGTGTTGCGACCCGCCCGGCCCGATGGTGCTTAGTTAGTCCACACCGTATCTAATCATACTTGCACTATTTTGGTGCACGGGATCTAACAACCGTTGTCAGGCACTGTAATACATGTCGAACTCCACCGGATTGGTGGTCATGCGTAGCCGCGTGACCTCCTCCGTCTTGAGTTCGATGTACGCGTCTATGGAATCGTCGGTAAACACACCACCAGCTTTCAAGAATGCCCGGTCTTGATCAAGTGCCTCGAGCGCCACATCCAACGAATGCGCCACCCTCGACACTTGCTTTTCCTCTTCGGGCGGTAGGTCATAGAGGTCTTTGTCAAGCGGCTCGCCTGGGTGGATCTTGTTCTGAATCCCGTCTAGACCCGCCATCAGCATCGAAGCAAAGGTAAAGTATGGGTTTCCGACGGAATCCGGGAAGCGTACTTCGATACGCCTTGCAGCGGGATTAGACACATACGGGATACGAACTGAGGCTGATCTGTTGCGCGCCGAATAAGCTAGCAAGACGGGCGCCTCGAAACCGGGTACCAACCGTTTATAACTATTGGTGGTGGCATTCGTAAACGCGTTAATGGCTCGGGCGTGTTTAAAGATTCCTCCAATGTAATAGAGCGCGGTCTCGCTTAGACCACCATAATCGTCTCCAGCAAACATCCCTGAACCGTTCTTGGCCAACGACTGATGTACGTGCATGCCGCTTCCATTGTCACCAACCAGGGGCTTGGGCATGAATGTAGCTGTCATGCCATGGGCGTGAGCAACGTTATGCACGCAGTACTTTAATATCTGCAGCTCATCGGCCTTCCTCAGCAAACTGTTGAATTTGGTGCCGATTTCCCCCTGACCGGAAGTGCCTACCTCATGGTGATGGACTTCCAC
>JAOTYS010000101.1 GCA_029861795.1 Gammaproteobacteria bacterium
GTATGTTCTAGGCGATTTATTCGAGTATTGGATCGGAGATGATGGTATCGCGCTACTAGGATATCAGGATGTAATTGCCGGCGTTAAAAGTCTCACTGAAAGAGACATTCCCGTGTACTTCATGCACGGCAATCGAGATTTCCTAATCGGAAGCGCATTTTGCGACCAAACCGGATGCAAGTTACTGCACGATCCCACAGTGATCCATCTTCATGGCCAAGCAGTTCTGCTAATGCACGGTGACAGTCTATGTACGGATGATGTAGAACATCAGGAGTTCAGAACCAAGGTGCGAGCCAGCCAGTGGCAAAATGAGTTTCTGGGTAAAACCCTGTCGGAGCGGAATGCAATCGCCATTTCCTTACGTAAGCAAAGCGAAGCCAAGAAGTCTTACAAGACTATGGAATTTATGGATGTGAACCAACAGGCCGTCGAACAAGCCATGCGACATCACGGTACGGACATACTAATTCACGGCCATACTCATCGCCCGGGAGTCCATAATTTTACTCTTGATCAACGGAGAGCTCAGCGTATTGTATTAGGCGATTGGTACGAGCAAGGAAGCATTCTCACATGGGACGAATCAGGAAGCTCGCTGCGCAGCTACAGCGAGTAAGTCGCTACTTAATGGCTATCCATTTTCCCTAGTCTGATCAACTTGGTTTCCCAAGCAGAGCTCAAACACTACCTACTCGAAGCGTTTCAGTAAACTCTGATGTACCGGATGAGGATTTCTTTTTGGCAGAGTCACTTCGAATGTGCTCGAGATCGTTCAAATAACTTTGGCTTACATCTCCAGTCACGTATGCGCCATCGAAGCAGGATGTATCAAACTCTGTTACTACCGGATTACCTTCGTGAGATGCATCGATTAAATCTTCGAGGTCTTGATAAAACAGCCGATCGGCGCCAATTTCCTTCGAGATCTCCGCAACACTGCGCCCATTTGCCACTAATTCAGCGGCAGAGGGCATATCAATGCCATAGACATTCTGGTAACGCACCGGCGGTGCGGCAGAAGCAAAGTAGACACGATTAGCCCCAGCCTCTCGTGCCATCTGAATGATCTCCAGAGAAGTGGTTCCACGAACAATCGAATCGTCAACCAACAACACGTTTTTGCCTCGGAATTCGAGCTCGATGGCGTTGAGTTTCTGACGCACCGATCGTCTGCGTTGCGCTTGTCCGGGCATGATGAACGTGCGGCCAATGTAGCGATTCTTGATGAACCCCTCGCGATATTTGACGTTCATCTCGTAAGACATCTGAAGCGCCGCGGTGCGGCTGGTATCGGGAATCGGGATAACGACATCGATATCGTGGTCAGGCCACTCCCTCAACAATTGGTGCGCAAGCTTCTCACCCATGCGTAGACGAGTTTTGTAGACGGAAATTCCATCTATTATGGAATCTGGACGAGCAAGATAAACGAACTCAAAAATACACGGGCAAAGACGAGCAGAAGCCGCACACTGTCGCCGGTGCACTCGGCCCTCGAGATCGATAAAAATCGCCTCACCGGGCTGGATATCACCGATTCGCTGATATCCGAGAACATCCAACGCCACACTCTCAGATGCCACCATGTGTTCCGCCCTGCCGGCACTTCGCCGACTGCCATAGACCAATGGCCGGACACCGTTAGGATCGCGAAAGGCCAATATTCCGAACCCCACGATCAACACCACCACTGCGTACGCCCCGCGGCAGCGTCGATAGACACCCTCCATTGCCTTAAACACATCCTCTGGCTCCGGTCTCAACGTCCCCACCCTCAGCGCAAGTCGTAACTCGTGGGCGAAAACGTTGAGCAAGATCTCTGAATCGGAGGTGGTATTCAGTTGGCGCAGGTCATCTCGGAAGACTTCCTCCCTGAGCTCCGCATCGTTGACGAGGTTTCCGTTGTGGCCCAAGGCAAGACCGAACGGAGAATTTACAAAAAACGGTTGTGCTTCATCTCGGGAATCGCAACCCGCCGTGGGGTAACGCACGTGGCCAATTCCCATATTTCCAACAAGTTGTTCCATGTGCCGCGCTTGAAACACATCTCGGACCAGGCCGTTGTCGCGACGTGAATACACCCGCTGATTATCGCTGGTTAGAATTCCCGCGGCGTCTTGTCCACGGTGTTGCAGTACCGTCAGACCCTCATAGATCGCCTGATTGACACGGCTTTGGCCGAGAATTCCAATTACCCCACACATCGTGAATCAACCCCCACTAGAGATTCAATAGACAGTCTAGCCATAGCCCAACTGGCGGGCAATGTCCGCGGGCAAGAGCTCACCTAACAGCATCGCAACGGGCTCGAAAAACCCGACCAGCAATGATTGGCGCCACCAGGGTTGTTGTGGCATCACTGTGAGCCCAGCAAACAAAACAAACGCTGCGATCAGCACGGCTGCCCGTGCTAGACCGAACATGCCGCCCAAAGCCCTATCTGTGCCGGCAATACCGGTCGCAGCAAACAATCGATACAGCAGAAAGCTCGCAAATGAAGTTACAATCAACGTCACAATGAAGAGCGTAGCAAACGTTGCGACAATTCGGATCGCAGGCGCACCGATATAAGGTTCAAAATACACGCTACCAGTTTCCGCAAACAAGAACGCAACAGAAAACGAAATGATCCACGAGATCAAGGAAAGGGACTCACGGATAAAACCGCGAAAGATTCCGATGAGAACAGATACCGAAACGATAATCACGATGATCAGGTCCAATATCGTAATCATCTGAAGATATTCTTACTAGTTCTTATCAGACAGTGCGTGGTACGCGATAACCCATCGACACGATATGTACTAGTCCCGACTGGAATACTCCTGTGGCACCCTGTACACGAGAAAGAGGCCTGCATTTGTTATTATTGAATTACGTGATTTATCCAACGATGCTCCAGCCACCTCGGCTTTACGGGTAGGCAGTGATCAGCCCCTTTTCCCCGGTAGCATCTAAGATTCGCGTCTGCACTCGAGCCGCTTCGACCCTGGTCGTGTAGGGGCCAACCCAGACGCGGGTAGCGCTACCGTTTTCGGTATCGACTTTTCCCGTCATCGGCTCAAACCCCTTCTCTTGCAGCAATGAGGAAATACGGTTGGCATTTTCGATTTTACCGAACGTCCCAATACGCACAATCCATCCTCGATCGTCGGTCGCAACCGTAGTCTGATCTGTAGCCGCCGGTGACGTAGGTGCTTCATCCGTCACTTCTGTTTCTGTCTTTTTTGGCTCCTCTTTCGGTTCTGCCTGCTCTAGTTTCGGCACTTCTATCTTTGTCTCTTGCTGTGCCGGCGTCGTGGTGGTAGTGGCGCCCTCGCGCTGCTCAATCGACTCCGACAACTTGGACAGGACCACGGCCTCTGTAGATTCCGCGGACTGCTGCTTTTCGCCGCCGGGATTACTTGACGCACTCTGATTTGTTGTCGAGGTTCCATCCTGGACGGGCTGAGATTCATCGTCCACTGGTGTGATTTTGGAGACAAAAACCTGACTTTCCTCGCCAGCTTCGGAATCTACTTCCGGGTAAGTCGTCGCCGTGGAAGCATTCGGATCACCTAAGATGATCGGGATAACAATCACAGCAACGGCAACAAGTATGACCGCCCCTAATATCCGGTGTTTGAACTCGAAATCCGGGGCAACATCCGATGACGTTCGAACCATAGCTCACAGCGTTTGTTGGAGACACGGCATTATAGCACCCACGGTGTAGAACGACCCAAACACCACAATGCGATCCCCGCTCGTGGCGGCCGCACATGCAGCTCGGTATGCACATTGAACCGATAAATGCTCTGCGATGTGGGCGGCGGGGCTCGCCCCACGGATGGCTCTAGCAATCACCGAGCTCTGAGCACCCCTGGGAACATTTAAGGAACCAACGTGCCAAGCGTCAACTGTTGTTACCAACATCGCCACCATCGATTCGATTGGCTTGTCTTGTAACATTCCCACCACCGCGAATGTGAGTCCCGGTACAACGTGCCTTTTCATAAATTCACAGAGCAAGTGCACTGCTTCGACGTTATGGGCGACATCGAGGATATGTAGCGGCTCACCGGAAATGACCTGCAGTCTACCGGGACACTTAGCGTGGGTAAGACCCTGGCGGATATGCCATGGGCTCAATGGAAGATCTGAGGACAAGCATTCCAGCACCATCAATGCTCCGGAGGCATTCTGAACTTGACTGGCACCCCCATCTAACGGCAGTGGCAAGTTTTCAAGGGGGCCGTTCGGTCCGCGCCAACTCCAATTGTGCGAAGCCATTTGACAGTGGAAATCTATCTGTGCCTGATAGAACTTTGCCCCCACCTTTGCCGCGGCGCGGCGCACTGATTGTGGCGGATCGGGGTCGGCACATATTCCGGGCGCTGCGGCACGAAAAAGACCTGCCTTCTCATACCCAATAGATTCGCGATCCTTGCCAAGCCACGCTACATGATCGATACCAATAGCAGTGATCAACGCCACATTGGCATCGAACAGATTTACCGCGTCGAGTCTACCTCCCATGCCCACTTCCAGGAGAGCGACGTCGACTTTGCGGTTGCAGAAAATCTCGACTGCGGCCAGGGTGCCAAATTCAAAATAGGTTAGCGGTACCTCCCCGCGCAGCCCCTCTACCAATTCAAACGCATCGCACAATTCTGCGTCGCTCACCGGCTCTCCGTTAATGCTGACGCGTTCATTGTAGAGAACCAGATGTGGTGAGGTATAAGCCCCCACCTTGTACCGGGCCCCAATGTAAATCTCTTCCAGCATAGCCACACTTGAACCCTTACCATTGGTGCCGCTAACGCTAATTACCACAAACTGTGATGTACTCAGTCCCATTTTTGCGAGTACCGTTCGCGGTCGCTCTAAGGTCATATCGATGGAGCGGTGATGAACCGACTGAATATATCGCAGCCACTCGGATAGGCTACGGCGGGCCCTCAACGTTGGCACACCAGTACTCAAGGTCTATTCGGGGAACTGTTGCGGGGCGGTAACGGTCGCGTCGCTGTTTGTCGTCAGCATGGATAGTAGCGTATGGAGTTTGTCTCGCATCTCACGGCGGTCGACGATCATGTCAACTGCGCCGTGATCCAGCAAGAACTCCGAGCGCTGAAACCCCTCGGGCAAAGTTTCGCGAACGGTCTGCTCAATGACTCGTGGCCCAGCGAAACCTACCAATGCATTGGGCTCCGCAATGATGTTGTCACCCAACATCCCAAGGCTTGCCGAAACGCCCCCCATGGTTGGGTCCGTAAGCACAGAGATATAGGGTATTCGTGCGGCGCTCATCTGCCCCAACGCGGCACTGGTCTTCGCCATTTGCATTAGCGAAAACAGTGCTTCTTGCATGCGTGCACCGCCACTGGCTGAAAAGCACACCAGCGGCATATGATTTTTTATACAATGCTTAACACCCTCTACCAATCGTTCCCCCACCACTGAGCCCATGGAACCACCCATGAACTTGAACTCAAAGGCTGCGACCACTAGGGGGATGCCTTTTAGCTCTCCTTGCATTACCACCAACGCGTCCAACTCGCCGGTGCGACGCTGCGCCTCGACAAGCCTGTCCTTATACTTTTTGCTGTCGCGGAATTTGAGCGTATCCACCGGGCGGATCTGCTTACCCAGTTCCACCCCAGAGGCCTCATCCAGGAATAAACTAAGGCGATCGCGAGCACCCAGCCGCATGTGATGATTGCACTTGGGACACACCTCCAGGTTACGCTCTAGCTCCGCGCGGTACAGTACCGCATCGCACACAGCGCACTTGCTCCATAGCCCCTCAGGGACACCGCGATTAGTCGATGCGCGGCCGGATTTGACCTTCGGCGGAATCAGCCTGTCGAACCAGTTCATAGAGATTTAGTGTGTTCTGCGTTGTTGATGATTCGATGCTGGCGTGCCAACGGCACAATCCGCCTCAGCCACAGCCTCAACGAAACGCTTAATCTTACCAATGTCCTTATGACCTCGGGTACTCTCAACACCGCTGCTCACGTCAACTGCGTAGGGTCGTACTGTCGAGATTGCATGAGCCACATTATCAGCACTCAACCCGCCCGCCAAGACAATAGGTTTAATGCGCTTAGTGGGTATCCTATTCCACGCAAAACCCCTGCCGGAACCTCCCGCCAACGCGGCATCAAAACTGTCAATTAGTAGCGCCTTAGCGCTGTGGTAGTGCTGCTCCTCCTCAGTGATGTCAGCACGATCCATCATCCGCACTCCTTTGATATATGGAATCTCAAAACTATTGCAGAACTCGGCCGATTCACTCCCGTGGAATTGCAAATAGTTGAGCCCGACGCACTGCAAGATCTCTGCGACCTGCTCACGCTCAGGTTCAACAAAAAGACCGACCATCGTCACAAAAGGTGGCACAGCCAGACAAATTTCTCGAGCTTGAGCAGGTGTCACATAACGCGGACTGGGGGAATAGAACACCAGGCCGAGCGCATCCGCACCGGCGGCCGCGGCCCCTAGCGCATCATCCACTCGATTAATGCCACAGATCTTTACACGGGTACGCAAGAAATAGTGTCCCCAATTAGTCAAACTCGCCAGATTCTACCAAAAGGGTGAAGTCAGCGTTGGACAGGGCAGGTCAAATTTGTCAGGGTATGTCACTGACATCAGATATAGCCCCTCGGGCGGTGCAGTTACCCCAGCCTGCGTGCGATCTCGGCTTTGCAAGACTTGATATGCCCAGTCGGGGTGCTGTTCTCGGGCTCCGATAGCAATCAACACACCTGCCAAGTTACGCACCATGTGGTGCAGAAAGGCATCGGCCTCGACGTGGATCAGCACCCAGTCACCGCGCCGTTCTACATCTAACCTACGAAGCTCACGCACACTGGTCTTTGCTTGGCAGCTAGCTGCTCTATATGCACTAAAGTCGTGACGACCAATAAGACCCGGCGCAGCCGCAACCATCCGTGGCACATCTAGTGGGCGGTAATCCCAGGCGACTCGTTTAGCGAGGTAAGTAGGACGTACCGCTCTGTTTAAGATCACATAACAATAGCGCCTCGCAATAGCTGAGAAACGTGCGTGGAAGTCCTCACCGACAATAGTCGACCACAAAACGACGATGCTATCCGGCAACACCGTATTTGATCCTCTAACCCAAGCGCACAACGGGCGTTTTTTGGTACAGCGAAAATGCACCACTTGACCACAGGCATGAACACCAGTATCTGTTCTCCCCGCGGCAGTCACTTTCACTGGCTCGTCAGCGATGGTGGAAAGCGCTGCCTCTAACGTCTCTTGTACGCTTGGGCCAGTGTTCTGGCGCTGCCAGCCGCAATAGCTCGAGCCGTCATATTCGACGCCTACGACTAAGTTCACTGTTACCCTCCGTCCCCATGCTCAATGTCAAAGTCGTTGCGGCGAAACCGATAATCGGGCACAGTCTCACGGTCAAATCCAAGTAACATTTCGGTCGATGCAATCATTGAATTCTTTTCGTTCAGGACCGGACGAGGCGGGTCATTTTGGAAAATTCGGTGGTCGTTTCGTAGCCGAGACCCTAATGCCCCTTATCCTTGATTTAGAGCAAGCATACCAAGCAGCCAGGGCAGATCCATCGTTCCAACAGCAATTTGACTATTTTGCCAAACACTATATCGGCCGCCCGAGCCCACTTTACTTCGCTGAGCGGCTCACTGAGCATTGTGGCGGCGCCAAGATCTATTTCAAGCGCGATGAACTGAATCACACCGGGGCGCATAAGATCAACAACACCTTGGGTCAGATTCTGTTGGCCCGACGCATGGGGAAGACCCGAATCATCGCGGAGACCGGTGCTGGACAACACGGGGTCGCCACCGCAACGGTGTGTGCTCGCTTCAATCTACCGTGTTTGGTCTATATGGGTGACACCGACATTGAGCGCCAAGCACCGAACGTCTTTCGCATGAAGTTACTCGGGGCCGAGGTGATTCCGGTGACCAGCGGTACCGGCACACTAAAAGATGCCTTGAATGAGGCGCTTCGGGATTGGGTGGCAAATGTAGAAGACACCTTTTACATCATCGGTACCGTTGCAGGCCCTCACCCCTACCCAGCCATGGTGCGCGACTTCCAGTCCGTGATTGGCAACGAGGTCAAACAACAGATCATGGACGCAGAAGGCCGGTTACCTGACACCTTGGTGGCGTGTATCGGCGGCGGATCCAATGCCATGGGGTTATTCCACCCTTTCTTGGACGACACCGACGTGCGCATCATCGGCGTCGAGGCGGCGGGTAAAGGCATCGAAACTGGCAAACATGCGGCGTCATTGAGTGGCGGTCGGCCCGGTGTGTTGCATGGTAATAGGACTTACCTGTTGCAGACCAAAGATGGACAAATACTTGACGCGCACTCTATTTCTGCGGGGCTCGACTACCCAGGCATCGGACCCGAACACGCATGGCTGCATGAGGCGGGTCGGGTGGAGTATGTCGCGGCAACGGACCAAGAAGCGCTAAATGCATTCCAATTATGCACCAGGATGGAGGGAATCATTCCTGCGCTGGAGCCTAGCCACGCGTTAGCCGTTGTCAGCAAAATTGCCCCAACGCTTGCCAGCGATCACATCATTGTCATGAACATGTGCGGACGTGGTGACAAGGACGTCTTTACCGTGGCCAAGGCGCTGGAAATGGAGATATGACCACCGCCGCACCGTTCGATGCAGATCGCGTGACCCGCTGCTTTGATAACCTCAAAGACTGTGGGCGCGGCGGCTTAGTCACGTTCATTACAGCGGGTGACCCCGATCTAGAGACGTCACTCACGATCCTGCGGGGTCTGCCGGCCGCCGGAGCTGATCTAATCGAGCTAGGCATGCCTTTCTCAGACCCCATGGCCGATGGGCCCGCCATTCAGGCTGCGAGCCTGAGGGCATTACGTGCGGGCATGACCTTAAAGAAAACCTTATCGATGGTAGGTAGGTTCCGACAGGGCGATGATGACACGCCCTTGATTTTGATGGGCTATTACAATCCCATCTACAGTTATGGCCCGGTGGAGTTTGTCAGCGACGCGCGCGCGGCCGGTGTAGATGGCCTAATCGTGGTGGACTTGCCCCCGGAAGAGGATGCTGAATTGCGTCTACCGGCCCGGGAAGCAGGATTGCACTGGATACGACTTGCCACACCGACCACTGACGAAACACGCCTCAGAACGGTACTGAGCGGTGCGAGTGGGTTTCTTTACTATGTGTCGGTGCTTGGAGTTACCGGCACACGCTCACCGCGGCTCGAGCAGACGGGCGGTGCGGTCGCGCGGCTGCGCCGGCACACCAATCTACCCATTGCTGTGGGATTCGGAATAAGGACCCCAGAGCAGGTTGCTGAAGTGACCGCCAGCGCCGATGCCGCAGTAGTGGGCTCGGCCTTGGTGGATCAGATTAATCAACAGTCAGATGGCCAGAATGACCCAGGAAGCGCGCAATTGTTGGACAAACTGCAAAAATTTGTGCACGCTCTTGCGCAAGGAACACGCGTCCAACCCACGGGTTGAACACCCCGATTCTCGAGCGATTGCTACGACAAGTGGGACTTAGCTGGCCAGCTTGCTTGCGAGCTCGGCGGCCTGCTTACGCTGACCTTCGTCACCCTCTCGCAACACCTCATCGATGATGCTGCGAGCGCCGCTATTGTCTCCCATGTCGATATAGGCTTTAGCGAGATCCAGCTTGGTGGCCGCCTCATCCCATTGTGGGGCGTCCAGACTCTCGGTCGGTTCCACTGCTACCACCCCTATGCTGCTAACGGGTTCAATGGGCTCACCCGGCATCTCAACGCTGGCGGCTAGCCCTTCTTCGGTCGGTGCAGCGGAAGGGCGTTCTAAGTCGATCGTGTCATCCAATTCAATAGTGTCTTCTGCTCCGGACAGATCGAACTCGTTGATTGTCTCTGCCGTATCAGTCTCAAAGTTTTCCATCTCGGCGCCCAGGTCAAATTCCCTGGCGAGATCCATACTCATGTCCAGACCATCGGCTTCGGTTGAATCCCCCGCTGATATGTCAGCGCCCTCCTGGGCAGTCGAGGACAAATATTCCAATCCTTCCTCAGCTGACTCACCAAGCGTACCGGTGTCAACTGCAGGAGCTGACCCTTCGTCCCCAAGATCCAAGTCAAAATCCAGTGAATCAGCCTCTGCAGAGATAGCTTCTGGGTCATCTAACCGCGGCGCTGCCTCGTCTGAGCCGGCGAATGCCGCGTGGTCCGACTGTTGCGCTGCGGCCGTCTCCAATTCCCCAGTCTGCTCAGCCGCCTCAGGCTGTGGCCATGCGGGCGTCTCCAATTCCCCCGCCTGCTCAGCCGCCTCAGGTTCAAAGTCGAATCCCGATGTCTCGTCGGGAGTGGGCAATGGTGCCAAGCCTGGATCAATCGTGTCTTCCACCCCCGAACCAGCGGCGGCTGGGACCGACTCATCAGCGCTGGTCACAAACGCTGCCGTTGCGGCCGTTGCCGCAGTTGCTGCCGCCACTGGCGCTACCCGCTTGAACAACGGATTGTCCGGATTCATCCGTTGTCCCATTTCGATTACCTTGGTCCAGACTTCTGACTCCTGCTCGCCTTGCGCTGGATACAGCTCCTCAGCGAGGGTCTCAAACCCTTTCAGATCCTCACGTTGCTCGTAGATCTCCAATAACTTGAGCTTTAACTCGCTGCGAGTCGGAGCACGCGAGATGGCTTCTTTCAAGACCTCCTCAGCTTGCTCATCGCGCCCATAGGCCAAATACACCTCAGCTTCGGCCAGCGGATCCACTTCGTCCGCCTGCATCGTCCCCATCCCGGGAACACCAAAATCACTTAGAAAAGAAGTATCAGTTCCGACCTCGTTGCTAGCTGTCGTGCTGCTACTAGATGTACTGGCTGTGGGTGTATCTAGGGCGCTTCCGGTGAGTACGCTTTCCTCGAACTCAGCAATTGAACGACGGCGTCGGACAAAGTAGATCAGACCGACCAAAAGCAATAGTGGCGCAAGCAATATCAGTAGCCACGTCGACCGGTTTACCATGAACCCATCCAAGATGTTCTCCCACCAGGCCTTTTGCGCTGTGGGTGGTGTTGCGGCCGGCTGCGCTGTCGCGAGTGGCTCTGACTCAGCAGCCGGTTCTGGCGTAACGGCGACCTCCTCGCTCGGCGCTGCTTCAGTTTGACTGTCTGGGGCTGGAGCTTGCGCTGCGGGCACTTGCTCCGGTTGTGGCGTCTCAGCCTGTTGCTGCGCCGCAGCTGCCTGCTCCTGGGCTGCGGCAAGCTCTGCGCTCTCGATCTCCATTAAGCGGCTGGCATTAGCGACCTGCTCTTCTAACAGTTTTATGCGTTCGCGCAGCTCCTGATTCTCAAGCTCACGCGAAAGCAATGTCTCTTCCATGGTAGAAATTTGATCACGTAGCGCTTGAGCCTCTGTATCTACCGCAGCGTCTGTGCCAGTCCCCGCTGCGCCCTCGGCGGCCGCTGACGCCTGATCTTCCGATTGCTCCAACGTAGCGCGTACAATGCGCAAAATTTCCTCTGACTCCTCTGCGCTCTCATCGGTTGCGGCAGCGGTCTCCGAAGTTTCAGCCGTGGGTTCAGTCGGGGCTTGAGATTCTGCGGCAGCCACAGTTTCGGTAGTAGCGACCGATTCTTGCGATGCCGTCGGCGGCGCGCCGTCAGCAAGAGCCAACCTGTATTGATCGAAAGCCGCGAGCTGCTCGGCGTAGGCCCTGTTTGCCTCTGCCTCAGAGATGGATGCAAGGGCGTCGCTGGTAGGCATCTGCAGCATTTGGTCGACTTTCAGAAGATTAACGTTCTGGTCGATGAATGCGTCTGGATTCTGCCGTAGCAGCCCAATCATCATCTGAAAGACGTTGACGTCTGCCGAAGTCTGTGCAGCCCGCGAGGCGACGCTCCACAACGTATCACCGGCCTTAGTGGGCCCATACACGTCGCCTTGAACGGGTTCAATGCTGCTCTGCACGGCGTCGCTCTGTTCGGTAGCCTTAGG
>JAOTYS010000548.1 GCA_029861795.1 Gammaproteobacteria bacterium
GCTGTATCGGTGCGGGGAGTTTCATATCAATCGCGGCGCTAGCGTGCAAGCGAGATCCGCGTGGCGCCCGCAGCACCGAGCTGGTCTAACACGTCTACCGTTGCTTGTGCCACGGAATTTGAGGCAGGTTGAATGATGAAAGATTGTTCGGGGTTGCTTTGCAGCAGAGCCCTGACGCGCTCTTTTAGGCGTTGCAGGTTCAGTTGTTGGTCATTCAGGGCTACCCTACCGTTGTGTTCCACCCGAATCACCCAGGGCCTGTTGACTCGAGGACTCGTGCCTTGCGTGGATTTGGCGAGGTCGAGTTCAATGACACGCCAGTCGAGAAAATTCGAGGCCAGCATAAAGAAGACCAGCAAGATGAAAACCACGTCGATTAAAGGAGTGAGGGTGATTAAACGCCGCCTGGGTCGGCTGAGTTCAATGCGCATGGTCGGCCTTAAACTCAACCACTTCGCCAGTCACTGTTTGGCGTTGGTTTGTTGGCGGTGGTGTTGTGAACACGCGAGTCACCGCATCCTCCATAGCGTGGCGCACCCGATCGATGCGTCGCTCGAACCAATGAACAGCAGCGATTGTGGGTATAGCGACGATCAAGCCTGCAGCGGTGGTCAATAGCGCTTCCCATATGCCCCCCGAGAGAGTCGCCGGGTTGGCACGCGTTCCCGCCGTTTCTAACTGCTGAAACGCTTCGATCATGCCCAGCACTGTGCCCAATAACCCCAACAATGGACTGAGCGCCGCAATGATTTCTAGGCCTCGCAGGTGACTGCGAAGCGCTTCCAAGTGGCGGCTAGCGATCCGAGTAACTTCCTCGCGCAGACTACCCTCAGTTAGTTGTTGATGCATCTTCCCATCCATAGCGACTGCGACAACGTCGGCGACGGGATAGCGTGCCGAAGAAACCGCATCGATCGCTTCCTGTTCTCGACCTGCGCGCCAGCTTTGTAGGCTGTTTTCGACAACACCGGTGGAATGAATGCCTTTAAATTGCCACAGCTTGACCAGGATAATAGTGAGCGCCACTACGGAAAGAACGGCAAGCACGAACATCACCGCACCACCGTTATTCAACAGCTCAAGCGCCTGCTCAAGCAGTTGAGCTGCTAGGTTCATATATTCGGGCGTGGTGACCGTAGCGTCATTCATAGGGTATCCTGCCCCGCTGGGATCTGGTTCTGTGGCAGGGATCTCGACTAATCATGATGCCCGCAGTTATTCGGGCCCTGTTTTTGCTTACTATCAAAAGACGGCCATCCACCTACAGCCACTGCAGAACATGAAGAATATCATAGCCGTTTGGGGAGTCGGTGGTTGTGTGCTTCTATTGTCCTGGGCTATTTTTCGATTAACGCCCATCACACTAGAGGCCTTTTCGTTTGATCTGCACTGGCATCACTGGACAGCGTTGATGTTGAATCTACTCTTTATGGCCTACTATGAGGGTTATCGTGGGTTTCAGAAGGCCTATTCACCCCGGATTGCAGCTCGATCTAAGTATGTTCGTGACACAGGCTCACTGATAGAGAAGATACTCGCCCCCATTTTTTGCATGGGATATTTCCATGCGGCCAAAAGACGACTGATTGCGACCTACGGTCTTACCCTTGGAATCATTGCGCTACTAGTGGTGTTTCAACAAATACCCCAGCCGTGGCGCGGGATTTTCGATGCGGGCGTGTTGTTCGGGCTTTCCTGGGGAGTGGTATCAATTATCGCCTACGCTTACATCGCATTGACCGCTCCTTCGTTTGAGTATTCTCCAGAGCTTTCGTAAAGGGCGAGCATTTATTCTGACTTCACCAGTCGCGGGTTCCAGTAGAGCTGTCCTTGATCGTCGTGCAGATCCTCGACTTCTTTAACGCTCCACTCCTTAGTCTGCTCTTGGTAACCGTCTTTCATGATCTTCAAGACCATCGTCGTTGACTTTTTCCGATGCTTGCTAAACTCACGCTGGGTTGTCAGGGGTGTGTTTCCCAAATAAATCCAATCGGTGCTGCTGCTTTGTTTGTCGCGCATTTTCATCAGAACAGCTCCCCCTAAGGGGTCCGATTGTACCGTCACCGGAATAACTTTTGTGGAGGCACATCCGACAGCAAAAAAAGTGGCCATGCAAGCGGCCAGAACGTAACGTGTTGTTTGACGTATTCTCAGCTTGATCATGGCCTTTCGCTAGTTGGGTTTCTCAAGGGTCACTTTTAGATAATTGGGATCGTCAAGCGCGTCCTGCTTAGAAGAGTGTCGGGGGTTGATCCAGAAAGATGTTGTTTTGTCCTTAAAGCCTTCTTTCTGCACTCGGACATTAACGAACTGGCGCGCGGAAGACGGAGACTTCCACCAGTATTTGATGGGCGTTGTGCCCATCACGTAATCGGTTTCTAGGTTTACGACCTCAGCGCCGCCTGGCTCTGATTCGATCATCACAGCACCATAGTGTGAGGAACAGCCGGCCAAGAACAATGTACCTACAACTACGGTCAAACCGATCCTTCGACCAAACTTTCTTATAGTCATGAGCCCTCCACTAGGGATTCTTTGTTTGGAAGGAATCATTCTAACAAGGTAGATGATGTTTTCGCCATTCATTTTTCCCTGATCTTAAACTTGGCGGGTGGAGGGACTTCTCGGCCACAATTTTGGGAACAACTCGCAATCAATCGGATCGTTGGGCTTCAGCCCTGCTGCGAGCATATCGTCAGTGATATCCGGATCCATACCATTCTCTCGGTACTTAAACACGACGTCATCACCGAGCCATTGAGTATTGAATACTTTCAATTCTCTGTCGGCTGATAGATTTCCCGAGCCACCGTGGATTATTCGTGCATTGAAGGCAACGCAATCCCCCGGTTCCATGTCCCAGGCGACTATGTCGTAGGACTCGCGGTCACTCTCTATATCTGGGAAGTCCAGCTCCTCGGCGTCTTCCACTTGGAATACAGTGCCACCACCATCAGGATTCATTTGGCCAAAGTTAGGGCGTCTATAGCGCTGTGGCCAACGATGTGATTTGGGTACGAACTCCAACGCACTGTTGCGTTCCACTGGCGCCAACGGCATCCAAATGCTACAGGTATCCATGCCCTGCACCGGCCAGTAGGGTTCGTCCTGATGCCATGGCGTACGTTTTTTTGTGCCCGCTGTGCGACAAAAAATTGTCTCAAAGAAAAAGTTAACCTTCGAGACCTCC
>JAOTYS010000549.1 GCA_029861795.1 Gammaproteobacteria bacterium
GTGCAACACTCCTTTGTTCCAGTCGGGCTCGATCACGAAGGCGCGCTGGACTAGTGCGTCCACTTCCGGAAGACGTGCGAGCATGCTGGTATTGTTTTTCGACACGGAGATCGCAAGTCCGAGGGAGGCTGCGGCCCAATACAATGACGCAATATCTAAGTCCTTGCGTCGCGTGCCGACCCGGGCTACTGCAACTTCCGGATCGACCGGTAATTGTTGAGAGAATCCCGGGTAAGTCACGTCAATCGCCCGCAACGAATAGTCTAAGGCGCGTAGGTAGAGTTTTCGCGCTCGCGAACGTAGTTCGCGTGACTCGCTCAAATTTTTCTGCGCGACTTGTTCGGAATCGAAATCCACATAGGCATAGGAGTACAGAACATAGCCGCGGCTCGCTGTGAGAAGCAATCCGCGGTGATCCGGTGATTGTGCCAGCATACTTTCGACAAACTTTAGTCCGAACGGCAACGCCTCGCCCACGAGTATGATGTCGTCGTCATTCTCATAAACGGAATCTCCACTCGATAGGATGTCGCTGACCGTGTTGATGGCGTATCGCTTCGGTGAACAGCCGACAATGGCGGTGATCACCATGACTACAACACCGACACTACGTGTCAGATCTCCCATAACACCGTACCCTATATTGCTGGTTATCTGTAATCAATTTGAGTTGTCGACACCACCGAGGCTGCGATGATGAGCACCGCCCCATGGATGCCTAGCTGTATCGTCCCCTTAAAGTTTGAGCGCTGCGACAGAAAGGCTAAGGTCGCGGCATCCACCACGTAGCAATGGGGGACAGAGTCGGGTTTTGCAGAGGTGGGCATAATGTGACCGACGATTCCAAGTCACTACTATGAATCGGGAGTGATGCGTGTAATCTGCGGCGCCTGACCGCGTTTGTAAACCATGATGGTGCGTTGAAAAGTGATGACTACGGCACCCTCGTGATTATAACCCGTGGTTTTAACGCAGATGATGCCCACGTTAGCGCGAGACTCTGACTTGCGTATGGATAGCACTTCAGTCTGCGAGTAAATGGTATCGCCTTCGAATACCGGCGCGAGCAGTTTGACTTCATCCCAGCCCAAATTGGCGAACACATTCTGTGAAATATCAGTGACGCTCTGGCCAGTCACCAGTGCAAGAGTAAACGTAGAGTTGACTAGGGGGCGTTTAAACTCGGTCTGAGACGCGTAGTGGTGGTCGAAATGAATCGGGGCGGTGTTCTGCGTCAGCAATGTGAACCAGCTATTGTCCGTGCTTGTTACGGTCCTGCCTAGCGGGTGCTGATACACATCGCCAACTTCAAAGTCCTCAAAGAACCGACTCTGCCAACCTGTCTTTATCGACATGTCATTACCTCCTTGCGTCTTGGTGATATTGATCCGCTTGGCCAGGGGGTCCGCTGCATTTGATCACTGCCCAATGAGGCTCCGTCGGTTCAAAGTCTTGCGGAGAGTTTTCTAAACGCGTGGATCAACCGGTGCGTGTACAACGCGGGCAGATAGGCGGAGTTGCGCCTCTGGTACCGACGCAGCATGTATTCCGGTGCTGGGAAGGTGTGCTCGAGTAGAAGACGAAGTCTTGGCCTCCATCCGGGCAACGACCGCAGATCGGAGATTAAGCTGTCGATTCGTCTCCGATCTTTCTTAAGATATCCGCAAGTGAGTTCAAAGGGTTGTCTACTCAGCTCTGACATCGCTTCTGCAGGGACAGACGTGGCAAAGTAGGAGCGGGCAAGCTCCAACCCTTGTCGGCACACCGCCCCTACTTTCTTGGTGAGCGCCAGCTCTACGAACTGGTGTAATTGTTTGCGTGACATCGTGCTTACCAGGAGGTGAATGTCATAGAGCCAGATTAGACGCTCGTTATTGTCGTGGTGCGCGACGCGATGCACGCACGCAAGCAGCAGGGCGTGGATATGACCTAAGCCACAGGCATGTGCGCATAAGTTAGGAATAGCGATCTCTTGCTGTTCCGCTTCCTGGTACGAAAGCAAATCCGCAAATGCAAGCGCATTGCTGACCTTCCAATGGATGTCACAGCAATGCAGCACTGCGTTGTCGTACGCTTTTGTCATCATGAGTTGGCCAGTCACCAGATCTCCGCTGATGGCATTGGGCTCACGATAACCCATTGTGGACAGCACCGTTCGCGCAGTGTCGATTTGTTCTTGGAGAATCAGCATATCAGTATCGCAACGCGGTCGCAGATGCGGTTCGTAGTAGTGCGAATAGGCCAGAGCGGCGCCCTTCATCAACAAAGGACGGATACCCTCTTTTGCCAATGCCTCGAGCACCAGCGTGAGTTCATGCTGCTGCCAAGCGTCCAAGGCGACGGCCCGTTTGATGTCCTGTGCCAGAGTCTCGCACAGAGCATGAGTTCGCCCTGTGGAGTCGTCGCAAAGCCGCCGATAGAGCAGCGGCGACATGCCTTCTTCCTGTGCCGCGTCAACAAATTGCTGAGGATCGACTTTGCTTAACCAGAGCCATGAATCCTCTGCAGGCCGTATTGCTCTAGCGAGCAATACTCGGGTCATATCCGAGGAGATTGACGGCAATGTGTTCATTGCGTCTTGCCGATTGGTGCCAATGCATCAATATCAAGCGGGGAGAACTGCAAGTGAACATCGGGATCATCATTTATCACTCTGGAGCCTAATTCCAACCATGCATGAGCCGATATCTCAGTCTTGGATTTTCTTACTCCCATTCGCAGTGTGGCAAAGCTTCCACGTCGCGCGAGTATCGCCTGCAATGTCATAGCCCGCCGCAGGCAGGTCATCGGTAGTATGTGGTAGCGCGCAGCGATATTCACTGCTGTGATGAGCCGTTGTTCCGACTTGCACTCAAGGGGAAGACGCATGGACTTATTTGTAGTGGGTCGGCGGACCAGTTTTGGCATCCAGCGGGAAGCTGGTAGCAGCGACAGCGTGCAGTGAGTGAGAAAAAGCTGTACCCAGGCTTCGGTAAGTAGAAACCAATCCATGAGTCCAAGTTGTCGTGCTTTGGCGAGTTTCACTGATAAACTATGATCCACTGCAAGTACCTACGCACCGTGATATGGCGTGTTGATTGTGCGTGAATCTGAAGTTGTGTGCTACCCAACCAATTTTGCATGATGGATTGTTGTGCTAAGTTCTTGTCGGTATCGCTCTAGCTATCGCGTGCCCACAGTT
>JAOTYS010000550.1 GCA_029861795.1 Gammaproteobacteria bacterium
ATCGGGCGCTGCAGGCGGCTGCTAAATTGGGGGTGGCGGTGAGTATCATGCACATGCAGGGTGATCCCAAGACGATGCAGTGTCGGCCGCAGTACACAGACGTGGTAAACGAGGTTAAGTCGTTTTTGCAAAGACGTAAGCAAGAATGTGTCAGGGCTGGGATTAATGGCTCGCGGGTGATCGTCGATCCGGGTTTCGGTTTCGGAAAGACCGCGGCCCACAATATCAAACTGCTAAAAAACTTGGGGTCGTTTTCCACTCTGGACTCGCCTATCTTGGTTGGATTGTCTCGAAAATCCATGATTGGCAAGCTGCTAAAACTACCGCCGGACCAGAGAGTGTATGCCAGCGTGTCGCTGGCTCTCATTGCACTGCAAAATGGTGCAAGTATCATTCGGGCGCATGATATTGGGGCCACTTGCCAGGCGGTACGTATGTATGAAGCAGTCTATAATCATTGATCAGCACTCGGACGCTATTTCCCAACAATACGAGATAAGGTATTATCTTATTTTCAATATGTTATGATGTTTTCTTCAGAATGAATCTAGATATTTGACGCACTGGCTATAAGGCGAATGTAAGGAGGTTGTGGGGTGAACAGACGCTTCTTTGGCACCGATGGGGTGCGCGGCCGGGTTGGGCAGGAGCCTATCAATCCGGAGACCATGTTGAAGCTCGGTTGGGCCGCCGGGAGTGTGCTGGCTGGCCGCGGGAGTTCACGCGGTAAAGTCATTATTGGCAAAGACACCCGAGTTTCGGGCTATCTACTGGAATCGGCATTGCAGGCTGGGCTATCAGCGGCGGGCATTGATATCTCGTTACTTGGTCCGATGCCTACCCCTGCCATCGCTTATCTTACCCGCACCGCCCGAGCACGAGCTGGGATCGTTATTAGTGCCTCCCACAACCTTTACGAAGACAATGGCATTAAGTTTTTCTCCAGAGAAGGCCAGAAGCTTGAGGATGAGTTGGAGCGGGAGATCGAGCACATGATGTCCCAACCGATGCGCACTGTCGCCTCTCATGAGCTCGGCAAGGCTGAGCGATTTCCTGATGCGGCCGGGCGCTACATCGAGTTCTGCAAAAGTACCATCCCCTACGGGGTGAGCTTTAGGGGCATGACTGTTGTGGTTGACTGCGCTAATGGGGCCGCCTACCACGTTGCCCCCGATGTGTTCGCGGAACTTGGAGCCAATGTCATCCCCATCGCTAATACCCCCGATGGATTTAACATCAACCTTGATTGTGGCTCGACCTGCCCGAAAAAACTGCAACAGTTGGTGGTGGAACTGGAGGCAGATCTGGGTGTGGCGCTAGATGGCGACGCCGATCGCGTAATCATGGTGGACGCCCAAGGGGAGTGTGTGGACGGTGACGAGCTGCTATACATCATTGCTAAACATCGAAAGTCGAAAGGTGCCCTACACGGTGGCGTAGTGGGTACTTTGATGAGTAACTACGGTTTGGAGCAAGCGTTTCGTGAACAAGATATTCCATTCCTGCGCTCAAGTGTGGGGGACCGTTATGTTTTGAGTTCACTGGTGGAACAGGGCTGGGTACTGGGCGGAGAGTCGTCTGGCCATATTATCTGTCTGGATAAGAGCACCACTGGTGACGGTATCATCGCGGCGCTTGAAGTGATGTTTATCATGGCAGAAACAGGGCAGGGCATAACACAGTTGAAGCAGGGCATGGAAGTGTATCCGCAGACCATGATCAACGTACGGCTAGGGCAGGGCAGCGTTGTGCCGAAGCAGTTCGATATTGAATCCTGTGAATCGATTCAGAATGCCGTAAGGGCGGCACAAAGCGAGCTTTCGTCGGACGGACGGGTGGTGCTTCGCGCGTCGGGAACCGAGCCAGTGATCCGAGTAATGGTCGAAGGACGTGACTCCGGGCAGGTCGCCCGCATTAGCAACGACCTGGCTGAAGTGGTGCAGTCGGCGGCGCAGCAAGCGGTGGCCTAGGCGCACCGTGTGCGCTCATTGCTTTCGACCAACCTCATCGGTAACATCCGCACGCTCCGCCAATCTCTAGAGTAACAAGCGCGCGGCAAGGCATCGCCATTGGTCCGCGCCATAGAAATCCAGCAGACGCGATGGCGTGCTCAGTGCTGGAACGGTAAAACAGGGAGTCTGGTATGCGGCAATCCATGGTTGCTGGAAACTGGAAGATGAACGGGACTTGCGCCGAGGCGTCAGCTCTGGTGGACGGCATAGTGAAAGGGATTGGCAAGGCGCAAGTGCAAATTGTGCTTTGTCCGCCATTTGTTCACTTGCAGTTGGTCGCACAAAAGCTGAGGGGAATAGATGGCCTGGACTGCGGTGCGCAGAACCTGGATCCCCACGCCAGCGGTGCGTATACCGGGGAGATATCGGGCCCCATGCTCGCCGATGTTGGGTGTCGCTATGTCATTGTGGGTCATTCCGAGCGGCGGATTATGTTTGCGGAATCGAGTGAGGTGGTGATGCACAAATGCAGAGCCGTACAAGAAATCGGCCTTATTCCCATTTTGTGTGTAGGCGAAACGCTTGCGCAGCGAGAATCCGGACAGACTGAAAAGGCGATTCAAGAACAACTGGACACTGTATTGAGCGCACTCGGTGTTGAGGCGTTTCAACACATCGTGGTGGCGTACGAACCGGTATGGGCCATCGGCACTGGTCGCACGGCCACTCCAGACCAAGCCCAAGAAGTCCATCAGTTTGTGCGGGCGAGCATAGCAGCGAAGGACACCGGGGTGGCGGCGCAAGTGCAGATTCTGTATGGTGGTAGTGTTAAGTCAGCAAATGCACATGCTCTGTTTTCCATGCCTGATATTGACGGTGGGCTGATCGGTGGGGCGTCACTAGACAGCGCAGAGTTCTTGGCTATCTGCGAAGCAGCGAAACCACATTAATGATCGAGGAACTCGACGCAACATGAGTGCTGTTCTGTTAATCATCCATATCATGGCGGCCATCGCTGTGGTTGTGTTGGTGCTGTTACAACAGGGCAAAGGAGCAGACATAGGGGCCGCCTTCGGTGGTGGCGGGGGAGGCTCTCAAAGTATTTTCGGCAGTCGGGGTTCGGCAAACTTTTTAAGTCACATAACCGCGGTGCTGGTTGCGGTGTTTCTGTTCACCAGCTTGTCACTGGCGTTTATCCACCAAAAGAGTGGGGAATTCGAGAGTGTAA
>JAOTYS010000102.1 GCA_029861795.1 Gammaproteobacteria bacterium
G
The DNA here is from genome assembly GCA_029861795.1 of Gammaproteobacteria bacterium. The sequence continues at coordinate 2 of JAOTYS010000102.1, forward strand.
CGTGGCAGGTCACTGACGACTATACCCAGGCGAGGGTTGATGAGCGAACCCAAGCCCTTCTCGAGTTTGCGCTCACCGCGCGACCTGATCTCACAAACCAGACCGATGTCGATAAGTTGAAAGCGCTCGGCATAAGCGATCGCGAAATTTTGGAAGCGGTGGTAGTGGCTGGATTTTTTCGGGATTACAACCTACGAGTCAGTATTCTCGGGCTTGAGCTTGAAGATTGGTTCCACGGTGTACCAAGGGGTAAGTAGCAGATGATTAAGCTCTACTATTCGCCGGCGTCTGCCGCAATGGGACCCCATGCAGCGTTGGAGGAAGCTGGCGCCGAGTATGAACTAGTGGAAGTGGATATTGATTGTCCGCTAGAGGAGCGCGATCCTGAATACCTGAAAATAAATCCTCATGCACGCGTTCCCACCTTGGATGACGATGGCGTTATTGTTTACGAAGGTGCGGCCATCATGTTGTACATCGCAGAGCGATTCCCGCATTCCGATTTGGCGCCACCGGTGGGAGATCGAACACGCGGACTTTATCTGCAATGGTTGGTATACATGGCCGATACCTTGCAAGTCGCGTTTCAAATGCATTACTACCCGGAGCGTCACACCACCAATATTGCGGATCTTGATAACGTTAAGGCCAAAGCAGCCGAACGACTGGAGGAAATTTGGCGCGTACTCAATGCCGGGTTGCAGACCGGCCCGTATCTGTTAGGCGAACGTTTTAGCGGCTGCGATCTTTATCTGCACATGTTAACAACTTGGCATCAAGACCCAAGGGCTCTGCTAGACCGATTCTCCAATATCAAATGTTGTGTTGAGTTAGTCGAGAAGCGGCCCGCAGTCCGGCGCATCATGAAAGTCCATGGTCCAAGTTGGGTCACACACCATCCTGATGACATCGGGCCCCTCTGACGCTTCCATGATCGGTCACAATCAATGCGGTCTGGGCTGATGTGAATGCCGTGTGAATCCAAGTGCATCCGCCACAATGCACTCAAGCTTCCAACAAAACTTGGTGTGCCAGGTGGTCTACTACTTGGTCGATGCCTTCGCCTGATAGGCAATTGGTGAATATCACCGGACGTTCGCCGCGCACAGCGGCGATGTCCCTCTTGATCACGTCTAGATCTACCTGAACGTAAGGTGCGAGATCGACTTTGTTGATGATTAGTAAATCGCATTGCATCACGCCTGGGCCACGTTTGCGAGGTATGTCATCACCGGCTGCGACGTCTATGACAAACATCCAGTAGTCGACCAAATCCAGGGAAAAAGTAGAGGCGAGATTATCACCACCGCTTTCGATAAGGATCATGTCAAGCTCTGCGAAGTTTTGCTCGAGCAAATTTGCCGCTTCGATATTCAGAGTCGGGTCTTCCCGTATTGCGGTATGGGGACATGCCCCAGTCTCAACACCAACAACTCGGTCGGGATCGATAATGCCGCTGTGTTTGAGTCGTTCCGCATCTTCGCGGGTGACTAAGTCATTGGTCACAATGGCGGCTTCACAACCTCGTTGTTTGAGTCGGGGAATCAGCGTTTCGATCAACGCTGTTTTCCCTGACCCAACAGGACCGCCGATACCGACCCTGGCGGCACCTAGTTTTTGCGCCGGTGTATTCATCTGAGCATGTAACGTTGGGTCAGGGGAAGTTCTTTGGCCGGCTCACAGGTCGCGAGCTCGCCGTTTACGAAAACCTGAAATGTTTGCGGATTTACCGTTACTTTGGGGCACGTGCTGTTATGCAGCATATGACCCTTGTTGAGCTGTCGCGTTCCTTGGGTTGTAACAACTTGCTTGGCAAGATCAAGTTTACCGGCGATGTCTCGGTCCAATGCCGCCTGATTGACAAAGCTCATGCTCAAAGCCTGTTTTGCCCGGCCAAATGCTCCCCACTGCGGGCGCATAAGTAGCGGTTCGCAGGTCATGAGCGAGGCTGCACTATCGCCCATGGCAGACCAAACAATGAAGCCCCCCTTGATGACGAGTTCAGGTTTGATTCCAAAAAATGCTGGACGCCACAGTACAACGTCCGCGAGCTTTCCATCCTCTAGAGATCCGACGTACCGATCGATTCCAAAGGTGCGCGCCGCGTTAATGGTGTATTTAGCGATGTAACGCTTGATGCGCTCATTGTCGCCCCGTTTGGTGATCTCCTCAGAAAGCCGACCACGTTGATCCTTCATCTTGCTTGCGAGTTGCCAGGTACGGCAAATCACCTCGTTAATGCGACCCATCCCTTGACTGTCGGAGCCCAGCATAGAAATGGCCCCGATGTCATGCAGTACATCTTCTGCCGCAATGGTCTCTGCGCGAACGCGGCTTTCGGCAAACGCCACGTCTTCGGGAACAGCTGGATTGAGATGGTGACATACCATGATCATGTCCAGGTGCTCGTCGAATGTGTTGGCAGTATACGGATTGGTGGGATTGGTGGAAGACGGTAGGCAATTCGGTTCACCGGTAATACGGATGATGTCCGGAGCATGACCTCCGCCTGCTCCCTCGGCGTGATACATATGAATTGTCCGTCCATTTATCGCAGCAAGGGTGTCTTCCAGAAATCCGCTTTCGTTGAGCGTGTCGGTATGCAGTTGGACCTGGAAATCCATCTCATCGGCAACACCTAGACAGGTGTTGATAGCGGCCGGCATGGCGCCCCAATCTTCGTGGATCTTCAGACCAAAACATCCTCCTTCGATCTGATCAATGATGGAGCGCGGTTTTGACGTGTTGCCACGGCCGAGGAATCCGAAATTAATCGGCCAATGCTCCGCTGCTTGTAACATCTTTCCCACATTCCACGCACCACCGCAGTCGATACCCACGGTGATGGGGCCTAGCGAACCACCCAGCATCGTGGTGATGCCACTGCCGATGGCATGCTCACATAGTTGAGCGCTATCGAAGTGCACGTGCACATCGATGCCGCCGGGTGTGGCAATTAGTCCCTCGGCATCTCGCGCTGTTGTCGCGGCACCACAAAGCAAGCGTTTGTCGACACCGTCCATTACCGCTGGATTGCCCGCCTTGCCGACGCCGGCGATTTTCCCGTCTTTGATACCAATATCGGCCTTGATCACTCCAAGCACAGGATCGATGATCACCGCGTTGCTCACCAACATATCCAGTGAGCCCGCACTACTGTCCAATCCGGGAACGAGCCCTAACCCGTCGCGCAGGGTCTTGCCTCCGCCGTGCAGACATTCATCACCGGGTATAGCATGATCGTGCTCGATCTCGGCGAACAAAGAGGTGTCTCCTAGGCGCATTGCATCGCCAGTGGTGGGTCCATACAACGTTGCGTAATGACTGCGTGAGATTTTTGCCATGATTACGCCCCTCTAAAGCCCTGTTCTTTAGCGCGTCGCAGCGCAGCTTCTTTAACAAGCTCTGAGCGGCTTGATCCATCGGTCAAGTTGTTCAAGCCGTAGAGTTCACCGCCACCGCCAAACTCGACCAGGGTGACTTGTTTGTTTTCACCGGGTTCGAAGCGAACGGCCGTCCCTGCAGGTATATCGAGATGCATACCAAACGCTGCCTGACGCTCAAACTCTAGCTCCCGGTTGGTTTCAAAAAAATGATAGTGGCTTCCTACCTGAATCGGGCGATCTCCCTTGTTAACAACTGAAATCGTTGTACTCCTGCGTCCTGCGTTGATTTCAATCTCGCCCTCGGCGGGAATGATTTCTCCTGGAATGATCTGATCCTTCTTTGCCACTTTCTTTTTGCCTGGGCGAATCGGATCGTGAACCGTGACGAGCTTAGTGCCATCTGGAAAAGTGCCTTCTACTTGAATCATCGGCATCATCTCGGCGACCCCAGGCATGACGTCGTCCGTGGTGAGCAAGGTTGCGCCGAAGCTTATAAGATCAGCTACTGTGCGACCGTCGCGAGCTCCTTCCAAGATCTCATCGGAGACGACGGCCACTGCCTCCGGATGATTGAGCTTTAAGCCCCGAGCGCGACGTCGCCGGGCAAGTTCCGCGGCGTTGAAGATCAGCAGCCGTTCGACTTCGGTGGGTGTGAGTAGCATCGACTCCTCCTTTGGCTCTATCGATAATGTTCGTGACTCGCGAATGTATCAAAGTGTCAGTGCAACAGAATAAACACTCGGGATTAATCAATTCGAGAAAAGACGGCTAGATTGGGTCTCATGGCGCATCACTGCGATATCCGCCATCGGTGTATAGCTGCAGATCATCTCGAGACTTGGCGGTGGTGTGGCCAATATCTCGGCCAACGCGTGATGAACACTCCCAAGAATCTCCTGGGCAGATAGGTGACCGATTACACCGAGGCGTATTGCGGCCCCTAAGATACCAGCGCACATGGCGTGTGCACTGACAGCCAACGTATCCTGTAAGGACAAGCCGATGTTTTTCCATAGCAGACCTTGGATTGTTGCCAGGTGACCGTTTGCGGTGCCAGATTTCTGCAAGTTGGAATACTCGGCCGCTGCTTTCGTCCCTAATTTTACGTGTACCGAAAGTAACGCAGTGCCGGCACGGCGAGAACCTTCACGCAGTTCACGAGGCAAGGTAGAGGCTTCAACGAGTTTGTCAGTTTGCAGCACCTCGTCGATATTAGTACTGACATTCCAAACGTGAGCGATAACGGTCCGATCGCAAGTTGCCCACCTCAGGGACAATTGGGTGAATAGAAACACTCGGACATCGTCGGCGTTTCTCACTCTCTGGTCGGCACAGAGAGACTCGAGTCCGAAAGAAAATGCAATGGCGCCACTGGGGAAAAAGCTATCTCCGTGTTGCAGCAGCTTTAATCTTGCGAGGATGTCACTGGTCATCGATGATCCGTACTGCGCCGTCGTTTAGTAGATGAGCAATCCTGACTTCATAAGACTCCGCTGGGCCCTCCAGTGCAACTAACAAATGCACTCCGTCGAATCTTACCCGCCAATGATGATGCCCCGCCAGAAAGCCGAGCTGTAGGGCGGACTCGGGCGTGCTTGCTGCGAGTCTTAGCCATCGTTCTTCCTTGAGACGAACCACAATAGCTCGATCTTCCGAGAAATAAATCACAGAGCCGTTTTGCAGTTGTTCAGAGCGCGCGATGGCGATGGCGCATTCCGTACCCTGATCTGTAAATAGCCTTAACCGTTTGCGAGCGACATCACTAGAGCTAAGAGTGACGTACTCGATCTTCCCCTGGTGTTGGATAAGGTGCAGTTTCTCAGCGAGCTCAGAGTCGGTCGCATTCCCAACGATCCCAGTGATGCGGACAAGCTCGCTTTGCATGTTTCTATTGATCCTCTGGATGCTGGAGTTTCCTTCTACTCACGGTGGGGTTCGACTTTCTCAACACAGGCCGTGACTGACTCGCAAAACCTGTTAGCTCGAAAGCAGTTGCTTCAATGCTTTATCGATGAATGCCAAATCATCTGGACCGCGCCCGCTGCCTGCATAGTGACCCCAATCTGAAGGAATAACTCTGAGTTCAGCGTTGGGCATGTGGCCCACCTCGTAGGCGTTGTCCTCAGGTGGAAAGTACAAATCCGTTTGTCCCGGCATCACAATAGCCTTCGCCTTTATGGCGTTCAGTGCCTTCTCAAACTCGTTATGATAAATCTCATTGGCGCTCAGGTCGCAGTGTTGCCAGGTCCAAATCAACGCCAATATGTTGTTTGCGTCGCGGTGCAAGAACACCGCCTCCCAATAGCCGATCAAGAAGTCCTCGAGAGAGGAGTATCCCATCTGTCGGTACATCTCCCGGCGATAAAACGCTTGAGGTAAGGCCCAGCCAGACCAGACCCTTGCCATCGCCCGGAGTCCGCGCTCAGGGGGTCGATCGTACCAACCTTCGTTCCAGGCAGAGTCTGCCGTCAGTGCTGCCTTGACTCCTTCGAGAAACACATAGGTGTGATTGGTTGTCTTCGCGGCGCCGCAGAAAGGGGCTATACGTTCGACTTGATCGGGATAAAGACAGCCCCATTGATAAGCCTGTTGTGCGGCCATAGACCATCCCACTACCAGGGCGATAGTGTCTATACCGAAGAATTCAGACATCAGTCGATATTGCACACGCACGTTGTCATAAATGGTTACCCCGGGAAAGCGCCCCTTGTTAAACGGCGGCGGTGTATTTGAAGGCGAGGAAGAAAGTCCGGCACCAAGTAAGTTAGGGATCACGATGAAAAACTTCTGCGGATCCAGTGCCATCCCCTTGCCGATGAGATATTCGTTGTCTTCATGGGTTCCGCCATACCGAGTCGGATAGACGATGACGTTGTTCTTGTCTGCATTGAGCGTGCCGTAGGTCTTGTATACGAGCTTGGTGTCCCGCAGGGTGATTCCAGATTGCAGAACGACATCGCCCGCTTCAAAAGTATCGAAATCACTCATTAAGATATCAACTCATTATCGATTTTAGGGTGTGGCGCTCGATTGATCGCTTAGTAAAATCGCAAATATTCGATTCTCTCCCACTCGGTGACGTGTTCGTGAAACCTATTCCACTCTGCGTGTTTATATTGACTGTAGGAATTGTGCATCACTGGTCCGAGGACCTCTTTGGCGAGCTCATCTTCGTCGAACGCGCGCACCGCCTCCAATAGCGTAGACGGTAAGTGTTGCCGGCCAGCTCTCTTTAGTTCGTCGTCAGAGGTGTCATATAACGAGGTGTCGGTCGGTGGACCCGCATCGATGCGTTCTTTAATGCCCTTGAGCGATGCGGCTGTGGTCATAGCGAGTCCCAGGTAAGCATTCATACACATGTCTGATGCACGGTTTTCAATGGCATGACGCGCTTGCGGTAGCCGCAGCATCGCTGAGCGATTGTTGGAACCGTAGGTAATGTGTGTCGGCGCCCAAGTTACGGTACCGCCCTCAAATCCACTGGCTCGCGCGATTAAACCTTTGTACGAGTTCACAGTGGAACAGGTGATGGCGGTTAAGGCGGCGCCGTGCTGGAGCATCCCGCCGAGCACGTTGTAAGTTATGTCGCTCCAGCTACCATCTTCCGCTTTAAACAAGTTTGCCCCAGGCTTATCAATCGACTGGATACTGTGATTGATGTGCGCTCCGCTGCGCCAGTCGCCTTGGGTAGGCTTGGGCATGAAGGTCACAAACAAACCATGTTGCTTGGCAACCTCCTTGAGCATAATTCGCAGAAAGGTTAGACGGTCGGCCATCTGCAGCATGTCGGTATAAGTGAAGTCGAGTTCGATCTGAGAATAAGCGCCCTCTGCCACCGTGTCTTTGAGCCCCCACCCTAGTTCCCCCAAATAATCGATGAGGGCGCCTACGTAGGGCATTGCATCGCAGGAGAATTCTACATCGTAGCCAAATGCTTGGCGCTGCGGTCGAAATCCGTGTCCTGGATCCGGGTCATCGTCGATCGCCTTCACCACTTCGCCTTCATCGTTATAGCGAAGTACGATGAATTCCGGTTCGATGCCGGCGTAGAAGGCGTAACCCGCATCCGCCGCTGCCTTGACTTGGCGTTTCAATGCAAGTCGCGGACACACTGCATACGGTGCGTTGTTCATGAAAAGATCGGCAAAGACTATGGCGACCTCGTTATGCCAGGGACACACTTGCAAGCTGTTCAAATCAGGGATGGGTACTTGGTCTGGGTCGGCGGGACCGAGTTCCGGCACCATCGAGACCGAGTGCACCGCAAACTGCGGGCCTTTGCCGTGGCACAGTTCTTCGAACTCCGCTACTGGCACAGGTTTAGTCTTGGGGATGCCAAGAAGGTCGATCCAGCAAGACATAACATATTTCACCCCCGCCGCTTCGAGCTGCTTCCTTGCTTTGGCGATGTCGCCTGCTTTCGGCATCGCCGCTTCCATGGTGGTTGGATATATTTGAGCCATCAGCATCTCCTCATTGAACGCGAAGTCAAGTAATACACCAAAACACGACGCACCACTCTTGTATCTTTGGCAAGCCTCTGGTTTGCGGGTATGCCGAAGCCCATACGAGCTAAACCCGATTCAGCAATAGTGGAACCCCAGAGACATTTTGTCGTTTGAAGTCAATCCAATTCCGGTTACCCGCACTATGCAGACGGGCACCTATTAAGTGTCCCGCGCCGACCATTGTTGCGAGTCCCACTTGAGTTGATATTTGAACACTTCCAGTCCCATCATAGGTTCTACGCTGGCGATGTCCGGTTGGCTGTAGCACATCTCTAGAATCAGATCTCGCAAATCTTCGTGCGTCTTGCAAAGAACTTCAATCAACAAGTCATAATGGCCTGCGGCGAACAATACGAAAAGCACTTCTTCACGGTCCACAAAAGGTTTTGCTACTACTCTAGGATCTGCTCCGGCGGCCAGAGTCAGTCCAATGAAGGTATAGGCAGCATGGTCTAATGCCATAGGGTCGGCCACAGCGACAATTCTTAGCGCTCCTGCATCAATCATCTGGTTGACCCGGTTGCGAACCGTTCCTTCCGAGGTGTTGAGCTCGCGAGCGATGGTGGAATAGGGCAAGCGACCGTCTTCCTGAAGCCGTTCAATGATGGCCCGATTGAGAGAATCGGAGAGTAATGAACGCGGTACGAGGTTGACCCCGCCCGATTCTTCGTGTCTTTCCTTGCGAGCTGGAGATATAGGTAACGGACGAATGCTGGACCGCGGCTTTTTCATGAACTCCCCGAGTTAGAAACGCGTTACGAAGTTCGTAGTCACTTTATAAGAATATGTTAATCCCTTATTTTTTCGGGATAATATCGATGTGATCCGCAATATTTTAGATTATACTACTTGAAATTCGTAGTGCACACAAATAACATCTGATATTTGAGTGGCGGTCGCACTCTGCCTAGTCTTTTTTCAATAGACGCAGAGCAAGTGCTTTCAGTAGCCGCCGCGCCGCGTTCAAACTACGGATGGAGATGCAGTGATGTGTAACGTATGTGGCTGTGGTCAAGGTGAGATGCGGATCGAAGGTCGCCCTGGGGAACACCACCATCATCATAGTGAGCATGACCACTCTCAGCATCACCCTGGTCACGCTCATCACCACACGCAACACCAGCCCAATCTAAATTTTGGCCAAGGCCCGGCAAGAGCCCATGCCCCGGGCCTGAGCCAGACACAGATGGTGCGGATTGAACAGGACATCTTGTCTAAGAACGATGGATATGCGGAACAAAACAGAGAGTATCTTACAGAGCGCGGTGTGCTCACACTCAATCTAGTGTCAAGCCCGGGATCGGGTAAAACCACTTTGTTGACGGCGACCATTAGACAGCTAAAAGATCTGGTGCCAGTGGCGGTTATCGAAGGCGATCAGGAAACTGCGAACGACGCCGAACGCATTCGCGAAACCGGTGCAACCGCCGTTCAGATCAATACGGGCAGAGGTTGTCATCTGGACGCCCACATGGTGGGGCACGCTCTTGAGCGTCTGCCACTTGAGCAAGGTAGTGTGCTGTTCATCGAAAACGTCGGCAATCTCGTTTGTCCCGCGAGCTTCGCGTTAGGTGAGGACTACAAAGTGGTCATACTGTCCGTCGCCGAGGGTGAAGATAAGCCACTAAAGTATCCGGATATGTTTGCCGTCGCAGATCTGATGATTCTCAACAAGATCGACTTGCTGCCTTACGTCGATTTTGATGTCGAACGTTGTACTGACTATGCACGGCGAGTGAATCCGGGTATTGAGGTGTTCAAACTTTCAGCGCGCAGCGGCGAGGGAATGACAAATTGGATTGACTGGATCAGCGTAGCGTGTAGCCCGATGCTTAGTGTCAGTGTAGAGCGCCCCGAAGGAATGCACGGTGAGATTCCTCAGAACGTTATCGATGCCCCCAGCTAGTCGACAGGCCGCAAACGCACTGGCTCGCGGGATACAACTCAATGCATGAACTTTCCATCGCGCGGAGTCTAATCGAGCTTGCGTGCGAGCACGCTGAGCAGCAAGGCGCCAGTCGCGTACGCAGAATCAAGGTAAGGCTTGGGGTGTTATCGGGGCTGCTACGTCCTCTTTATTTCTGTTTTGCTGCGTCGTGCAAAGGAACGCGTTGCGAAGAGGCGGTCCTTGAGATCGAGGAAGTGCCGTTGACGGTCATGTGTCCACGCTGCGACGAGGTTAAAACGCCAGGTTCGCGTTACAGTTTTTGTTGCCCGACCTGCGGCACATCGACACCCAATGTGATCACGGGTCGCGAGATGCAATTGGTGGCGCTTGAAATTGAGAATAATGGCGCTCGTTCATCTCCGAGTGCGCCTCTTGGCGATCGAGAAAAAGAGCAAGCGTATGGTTGAGCAGGATGCGTGGATAAGCGCGAGCGGAATAGTTCGCGTACAAGCAATCAGGAGAGAGCATGACTAAGAATGGTTCGCCTACGTGGGAATTCGTACCCCACCAACATCAAGGACCGGCCATCCACACCGGCAGTGACGACCACATCTACTCGCCGACGAAGCACAACGGTGCGTTTAAGTCGAGGGGGTTGGCAACCTTTATGGGCGCCCCTTATTGCCCGCCCGATCGTAATGCGATTCAGGAGATGGGGGCGAAGATTTGCTTCCTAGGGGTGCCCTGGGATCAGGGTCAAATTGTTCGTGCCGGAACCTCACAAGGGCCTTCAGGAATTCGAGAGGCATCGACGCAGTATTTTCCTTATATGTTCGAATACGATGTCGACTTGATGAAATTCTTTCATCCTGTGGATTGCGGCGATGTGCCCATTGTGCCGAGCAACAATGAGCGCAGCCATGAATACATCTACCAGTATGTCACCGAATGCCTGGAGGGCGGCGCCAAGGTAATTCTGTGCGGTGGTGACCATTCAGTCCCGATACCCGGGGCGAGGGCGCTGTCGGACTTTCATAAGGATGGCAAGATCGGCTACCTGCATGTGGACTGTCACCTCGATTCAGCGCCAGATTGGGAGGGCAATCCCAATACGAACTGTTCAGGCCCCGCCCGCGCGTTTGATTTGCCCAACTGCAACGGCGGCAACATGGCGCACTTGGGTTCGCGCAACGGCCTCAACCCAAAGGACTGGGTGGACTTCTGGATCGACAATAAGGTGCGGCTGATACCTATGCAAGAGATCGTGGAGCGCGGTATTGAGCCCTGCGCCAGAGAGATATTTGAGATCGCGTGGGACGGCACCGATGGGGTGTACTGGTCTTGGGACACCGACTCGCTGGATGCCAGTTGTATGCCCGGCACCACTGCACCGGAGACATTTGGCATCAAGGCCAGGGAGGCGATTCAGCTGTCACGCGTTGCCGGAACCTATGGCGCGGACATTCTGGAAATATCAGAGCTCTGTCCAATCTTTGACGTCAGCCACATGAGTATCAAGCTCGCTTGCTGCATGGTTTATCACTACCTGGGCAGTCGGGCGAAGACCTTGCGCGATCAGGGTGAGACAGCTTGAGTTTAAGGATTGCTAAAAACTAGAGTCCAGACATTTAAGAGAGCGAACACATGAATCCTGCGAAAAACTATGAACATCTATTTTCTCCGTTAGGTGATCCGGAAAATTTTAAGACCCTTGGGATCATCACTTTCCTGCGTTCGCAACACGTTCCCATGGAGACGGAAGCGCTAAAGAAGAGCGGTGCCCGATTCGCATTTGTCGGCGTTCCTTACGACGAGGGAAATGTTGGTAAGCCGGGCTCGGAAGAAGGTGCGCAAGCGTTTCGTATGGCGACCCATGAGTACTTTCCTTATTGGTTTGAGTATCAAGTGGATTTGCAGGGAAGTTGTGTGGACTGCGGCAATGTCAGGATACCAAAAGTAGTTCCTAAACTTGCCCACGATCGTATTTATCGTGCTGTGCGAGAGGTGCTTGCAGCAGGTGTTGTACCGATTATCTGCGGCGGCGATCATTCAATCTCCATCGCTGCCGCAAAGGCACTGTCCGATCACATCGGCACGGA
>JAOTYS010000103.1 GCA_029861795.1 Gammaproteobacteria bacterium
GGATGCTCAGGGGCGATTTGTGCGACAGCTCGGAGCCGTGAGGACAGCGTTTCCATCTCTTCTTTTGCCGTTAACTCGAATGCTAACCTTTTTTTTCTGGAAGCTTACGTTGAATAGCTTCAACCAGCGAGCCGAAGTTCTTTATACTCGCTGTGACATCCTCCGCCTCAAAAAAAATGTCGAACTCCTGTTCCAGTTTGACCATAAGCGACACTACGTCCACGAAATCCAGTCCCAACCCCGTGCCGTGTAGACCTCTATCAGAATTTATGGAATCCATGTTTCGGGAATAGCCGAGCTCTTCAATGAGCATCTGCTTGAGCCGTTTACTCACACTGACGGTCTTGCTGTGGCCGTCCATGTTTCGGCCAGCTCACGCAGTATTAAGATAGTTTCAACTACTCTAACCCCGCGAACTGTTGCAGATCATAACGTTGTCAGCAACATTCACATCCGTCGCGGCACATATCGCGAGTAGTAAGCGCACACAAACATCCCGGCGGCAGAACTGGCGAACACGATAGGAAGCGCGAAGAATTTGAGCAAGATCGCGAACAAGCCAGGCGCGGCAAGCTGGGCACTATCCCGGTAAGTCAAAAATACACCTGTCATCTCCGAACGGTCCAGCGGACGCACCGCCCGGAAGAACAATACATTGCCGCCCCCATCGAGGATAGTGGCACCCAGAGCCGCAAAGATCAGCAAGGTCGATGCAGCCCATGGGTTTGATGCGAACGCAAACACAAAAAGGCTCATCACACCCGTTATGAAGAAGCCAATCATGAGCAGCCGACGTAGGCTAATCTGGCGCCCGACCCAACCCCAAAACGGTACAGTGAGTGTCCATGCTGTGCCGATAGAAACCACGGCAGCACCCACGAGCTCGCCCAACCCGGCACGCTGGGCGTAAATTGGTGTGTAGATCACGAACATGGTCCACCAGGCCGCGCGTCCGAGGATCAATCCCCAGGCGAGACGCAACCGCGGTTGACGGAAATATCGGCCCATGTATCGCAGGGGATTAACCGTCTTCGCTAGCGAGGTCCCGATCGCTATCTTGTGAAGGCCTAGCAAACGAAAGTAAATCACGGTAGCAACCGTTGATACCACTGTAATGGCATAGGGTATCCAATGCGCAACACGGCTTTCTAAATACACTCCTAGCCATGGACCGATGGCCAGTGCCAAGACAGTGAACATTATACGCAGCGGCTCGAAGCGGGTTAGATTTCCTCGGGCAATCTGCCGCATGATGTAAAGGCTAAGCGAAATCTCCATTGAAGCGATCGCAAACACGTGACAGAACATGCCGATTATGAACAGCCAAACATTATTGCCCGCCCAGAGCAGTAAAGCCGACAAAGCCATCACCATCATGCTCAACAGGAACGCTTGGTAGCAGCCAATGGCACGCACAATGGCAGGGACAAGAAGACTTGCTAGGATGCCACCGACGCTCACCGAGAAATACAGAACACTGACTTTCTGAGCATCCCCTAGCAATGCTAGTGCTTGCAATGGCAAGACAGAGATCAGCATGGCGCGGGCGAGCGTCCCGACGAAGAACAATCCAGCAAAAGACGCATAACCGAAGGAAAGCGACGGACCCACTTCAAGAGATCACGTAGTTAGCGCTTATGATACAGGTTGAGTAGGCGCAAAAAATCTACCGACTCCACATTCTTGATTTAGTCTTTGTTCAGTCGTTGCTGCGCGGCGTCGGAAAAATCAACATCTCATGCATGTCTACATGGTGTGGTTGCGCCACCGCATACATTACTGCGCGTGCGATATCGTCAGCCTTCAGCGCCTCCGGCTTAGGTTCGTCAAAGAAAGGTGTATCTACCATGCCAGGCTCAAGCAGCGTCACACGCACACCGCTGCCCCGCAACTCCTCACGTACACCGTAACCAATCGCGCTGACCGCCCACTTAGTCGCGCTGTACATCGAGCCTGGCAACGTGCGCCGACCTGCGGCAGAACCAGTCAGGACTAGATGTCCCTTTGAGGCGCGCAGCTCAGCCAATGTCGCCTGCAATGTTAGTCCTACTCCGTATACATTGGTTAGGATCATATTACGCCAATGCTCCGGATCCGCACCGCTGAAGCCTCCCGGCGTGCTGCCGATGCCAGCGTTGGCAAACACCACATCGATCTGTCCAAAGTGCTCAAGCGCCTCCTTGGTCATCCGTTCTTGATCCTCACGTTCGGTTACATCGCAACGAATTGGCAGCGCCCGATCGCGCCCACCCAACGACACCACAAGCGCCTGTAACTTATCTTCAGAGCGCGCCGCCAGCACCAGGCGATAGCCCGCCTCGGCCGCCAATCTTGCCGTCGCTTCACCGATTCCGCTGGACGCACCCGTTATTAAAAAGACTTTATCAGTCATGCGATTTCCTCACTTATTTCGTTGAACGTAGGACATTCTATGTTGGGGCCACAACAGTCTCGGATTGAAACCAAACCCGTCGCAGGTTCCGGGCCGCCCGATGCCGTCATTACTACTGCTTTCACTGCTGTACCCTTCACTACGAATTGATAACCGAACCGCCGACCCTGAATCAGTGGTCCGAGCACAGTGCCAGATCTAAGGACTTACTTTGAGGAAGCCCAACCAAGCCAGGAGCCAAACCGTAGCGCATGGGAGATCTAGGGTCCAGAAAGAGGACAGTCCTAACGCTTCCCGCCAGAGGAAGAGATCGAAATGGTTCTGTCGGGCATGTGATCCCGGAGACAGAATACCAAAGGAGATGAGTCCGGTGAGCAGTACTTCAATCGTTGGAAAAACAGTAGCCTTTTCGGCTATCTGAACGCAGTTAGCTCTGTGCCACAAGCCCCAACTTTGCTTTCGCGCTGTTACTTTCAGCGGCCGGTGATGCTGCAGTGTATTCGCCCCGCCAACTAGCAGCCCATTGCGCAAACTTCTCTAAAGGCAGCGCTTGGCTGATTAGATAACCCTGAACACGGTCGCACCCAAGCGCCCGCAAAAAATCAAACTGTGCTTGAGACTCTATGCCTTCCGCAACCACTTTCAGACCCAAGCTCCGCCCAAGGCCAATAATAGCGCTCACAATTGCACCGTCGTTAGTGCCCGCAAACAGATCCGGCATAAATGACTGATCGATCTTAAGCCCATTTAGGGGAAAACGTTTCAAATACGCAAGGGAGGAGTAACCCGTGCCGAAGTCGTCAATGGTGATACCCACACCGAGTGCCTTTAGTTCGGCAACCGCTGTGATGCTGCTGGCGGTATCGTCCATGAGTAATCCTTCTGTGAGCTCGAGATTGACGAAACACGGGTCGAGCCCCTCCTCGTCGAGAATCTCCGAGATCAACGAGGCGAACTCCTTTCGTATGAACTGAGCTGCAGATAGATTGATCGAAACGATTAGTTCTGACAGACCCCTGCGATGGCATTCCACAGTGTGCTTACAGGCGGAGCGAAACACCCATTCTCCAAGATCAAGGATGAGGCCTGTCTCTTCTGCGATGCCAATAAATTCGCTGGGCGATACTATGCCCAATTCCGGATGGGACCAGCGCACCAGCGCTTCCATACCTTCAATTTCATTGGACTGCACGTCCAAAATGGGCTGATAATGGATCTCCAATTCTTCCGTTTCCAAGGATTTGCGCAACTGTGTCTCGACCGAGAATCTCCTTTGGGTGCGCGTGTCGAGGTCTTCCGTGTAAAACCTATACCGGTTTCCTCCATTTTGCTTGGCGTGATTCATGGAGACTTCAGCATATTTCAATAAATCATCAGGATCATCCCCATCTAAGGGGTAGACACTAATACCAATACTCGTGGTGATATGAAGCTGGTTGCCGTCAACATCATAGGGTTTTGCCAAGTTTTCGGTGATTCGCCTCACCGCTACGGCTATATCGTCGACGTTACAAAAGTCGACGAGTGCAACCACAAATTGATCGCCACCTAAACGCGCTACCGCGTATTCTCTGTTAGGGGTCAAATGAAGGGCGAGTGGTACGCCAGCGTCACGAGAAACGTAATCGGTCGTTCTAACTGCCTTGTGCAACCTTTTTGCTACGCGCCGCAACAGTGCGTCTGCTTCTCCGTAACCCAGTGTCTCGTTAAAGCGCTTGAAATTATCAACGTCGAGGAACAGTACAGCCAAGGGGCGTTGGTTTCGCCTTCCGCTTGCAACCACGTGTCTTAGGTGATCCAAGAACACCGTGCGGTTTGGGAGACCAGTTAACTCGTCGAAATGAACCAAATAGCGACTGGTGCGCAGCACATAGTTCATCCGATGTGTCAAAATCAGATAGTTAACTGGCTTGGTAATAAAGTCGGTAGCGCCGGCTTCATAAGCACGCTTAATGGACTCCTCATCGTCCAAACCCGTCAACATAATGATCGGTACATGCGTACCGAAGGGAAGTTCACGAAAAGCGGCACAGGTAGCGTAGCCGTCCATATCGGGCATGACGATATCCAGCAGTACAATGTCTGGATATTGCTCCCCAAACTTCGCTAGTGCTATCCGCCCGTTTTCGGCTTCATCGACGTCAAATCCCGCCTGCTCGAGCGCTGCACGCGCCGTCACGCGGAACATCCTGTCGTCGTCCACCACTAAGGCTAGAGGACGCTCCCCGCGCGCATTGATAGTTTCACTCATGACCTGCCACTGGTCGTGGCTGCCCGTTGCACCCCGTGTAGCTGGACGTACTCACAAATACTACCCCCAGAGTAAGTATAGACTTCGTTTCCGGAGCCAATGGACAAATATTGCAAACTCCGCGATTGCGGACGTATTGGGACGGCTATCGACGTTAGGGTAATGCTTGGGATCAGTGCGGGAAATCGATAGTGTCTGACCCTATTGATTCGCTATTGATTCGTCATAAGGACGCTACATACTCTCGCATCCGACGGCGGGTGCGGGCGTCTGGGAGCGCTCCCAACCCAGCGCCCATATTGTCGACCAGGTGATCTGGGTTGCTGGTCGCCGGAATCACACAGGTGACGGCAGGGTGAGCGAGGATGTATTTGAGCGAGAATTGGGCCCAACTGTTGCAATCAAATTCGCTGGCCCATTCGGGTAGCGGTTTGCCTTTGACCCTTCTGAACATTGCGCCATTCTCGAAAGGTCTATTGACTAACACAGCGATGCCCTTGTCGGCTGCAAGGGGCAGCAGCGTCTGCTCGGCGTCAAGCTCGGTGAATGAGTAGTTGAACTGGACAAAGTCGAACTTCACGCTTTGCATCAGGCGTTCAAGTTCTTCGAAAGCCGACACCCGGGAATGCGTGATGCCGATGTGGCGTACGCGTCCGGCGTCTTTCCAGCGACGAAGGTTTTCTAACTGCGTGTCAACGTCGACCAGGCTATGCACCTGTATCAAATCTAATGGTCGTTTGTGAAGCAGCCGCTCAGACCTCTGCATCTGTTCGATCCCAGCTTGCCTCCCGCGGGTGCGGACCTTAGTGGCCAAGAACAACTGGTTTGCTATGCCGAGCTCGGCGACCAAATCGCCAATAACTGTTTCGGCATCGCCGTACGCGGGAGCGGTGTCGATCAGTGTTCCACCTGAACTTACGAAGCGACGCAGCACTTCACGCAGCGGTTCCAGATCTTGTCCGGGATCGTTCCCGAACTCGTCGGAGGTGCCGAGACCAACCGCCGGTATGCTCTCCCCTGAGCCCGGGATTTGGCGTTTGAGGATTGAATCACTTTGAGCCGTGTTGGCAACACTCCATCGTGACGCGAAACCGGCAGCAGCAAGAATTAGTTTTAGAGTCGTGCGTCGAGAGAGCCTAAACCGCTTTAGCATACTGCTGTTAGGTGAAGTAGCCATGATGATAGCCTCTTCAAAGGTTTATGTACGCCTAAAGACGTACCTACTGAAACGTTCGCAATTGTAGGTTTATGTACGCCTAAAGGCGTGCCTACAGAAACGTTCGCAATTGTAGGTTCGCCTTTAGGCGAACTCCAAGCGGCATCTTGCCGCAACAGCGAGGATGCGATCCGTCAACAGCCCCGCGTGTAGTACCAAACCCAAGGGCTCTTTTCAGCCGAGCGCCAACGAACCCAGCCTTCGGGCCTTTTGACGTTATCGGGATCGCGGCAATAGTCTGAGGGTTGCACCAGCTTCACGCGCATCCAGTCTCCCGCGAACTCGAGCGGTTCAAGATGGTAATCTTCGCCGGCAACCCAGCGAATGCGTTCGTAGTCCACACCAGGTCCGGAGCGTAATGCATGCGGTACTTCAGTTCGAAAATACAGCGGTGAGATCTCGCCACTCATAAAACGTTGCTCCCACGGCTCGAACTCTGGCGCGCCCGGTGCCTGAGCTAACTGACAACGGTGAATCCACGCCGTGCCATCTCTCTTGTTGCTCGGCTTGCCATAACGAAAGTGCAGCCAACTGTCCGTGGTTTTTTCCAACACAATCAAACTCGCCCTTTCGTATCCGGTCTCAACCATACCTTGCCCGCCAACCGTAGTGATCGTTCCGGTTTCAAGTTCAATCACTTGCCCTTTTACAAACCAACCCCAATGCTCTCCATTCGGTGCACTATATAAAGGTAACTCAGCCAACGCCTCCCACTCCCAATAAAACCTCGTCTCCTTCAAGTTGGAACGAATATGGCCGATACCTAGTTGCGCTTCAGACCGTCCTCCTCCCCAATCGTAGATAGAACCGTAGGAAACCTTCTGCGCGCCTGGCTCTGGGACATCGATGCTCAGCCCAGGTAGCGCAGGTGAGGATGTTTCGCATTCGGCTCCGACAGCCTGCGCCAGTAGCCTGATCAAAATAGCGGTCGTAACAATGCTCACAGTGACTTGTTCAGCTCCAGCGAAACACCTTAGGCGTGGGGTGTGCACCCAAAACTGACCGACTAAACCCCTCAGAGGGGTAGCGAAAAGCGTATGGGGCATATCAGTTGACTGCGGGTGCGCCCCGCACCCAATGAAGCCTAGTTCGCCGTTCAGCCGACTCGCCAGGTGCCGCACTGTCCCCGCACTTGACAGATTCGGTGACTAGGCTACTGTAGATAATAGAATCAGTTAATAAAACCACGTCCACATAGACGTTCGACCGCAGGTCTCCGACCTGCGGTTTTTTCTGCTTAACGATAAAGTGCTGTTCCGGCATCGCCTGAACTGCAATCAATGCTTGGTCGAGGCGGTGACAAGGTTATCGCTAATCTTGCACCTAAGAGAAGGCCCGATCTAGCTCGTCTAATACGTCCTGTTCCGACTTCGAGATCTTATTGCCAAGACCGATAAAGCCACCTGCTGCTTCTGCGACCGAACGAGCGCGTCCTAGGAGATCCCGCTTCAGAGTATTCTTACCCTCGACGTTTAACGTTGCCGAAAGCGCGCCGACATACTCTTTCCAGGCGGAAAGCACCGAGCGATCCGGCCTCTCAGCGAGCCAACTATCGAGGAGCTGACCACTCGCGCTGTCCCTGCCAATCCCCGCCGCTTCCGCAGCAACCAGGATGGCGTCTCTTTCCTTATCGTCGACGTCTCCGTCCGCCCAAGCCACCTCAACTAGAGGCACCAGGGAAATAGCGGCCACAGTGTCGCTCCCGATATCCAGGGCAATCAGTTGCTCAAGCACAGCACTGTCTGTGATACCCGAGGCCTCTGATAGAGATTCCTTACTAGCCTTTACTTCTTCCTGCTGTTTCAACTCGTCTCGGAGCTTGTCGCTCTCCTTGGCGAAAAACGAGTCTTCCAACGCCTTCTTGCGATCCCCAAGAAACTCCTGACTCATGTTTTCTCCCTCCTGTCGATTTGGGTATGGTTAAACCATCTAGGCAAAAGTCTAACTGCAGATTCAGATCGAGCGCGGATGCGTGCGCTCATAAAACGCATCGGCTTGGCTTCTTTTTGTATTGGTTCAGTTCGCCGTGTCGCGTGACCCGCCGAACCAACCCGACAGCGTCTTCAGGATCAGACCGGTGCCAATACCCCAAGCACCGTTGATTAGGAACGCAGTCAGCAGCAGCGGCGGATGCCAGCCCCCGCCCATTGGTTTACCCTTGAGCGGCAACACCACCAGAAGGGCGACCAGCGACGGTAGGATAGCACCAAACAAAAAAGCGACAGCCCAGTAGCCACCGCCCCGTGGAAACGTGCGATCGATTAGCGCAAATAGAATACCCCAAACGCCACCCCAAAATGCCAACGAGAACACCGCTGGTATCCCGAACGGTTGGGTCGCCGCCATCGGGAAAGGCCCGAACGGCGCCAAACCCGCAAACCACAATACCGTGAGCGTCAGCTGGTGAAAGATCAGAGCGGCGAGAAAACCGGCGACAAATCCAAACAGCAGCCGTGTGGGAGCCATAGCAAGCCTCCTGGAAGGTTGTGATTTGGCATGTAATTGTATGCCACTTGGACGGTAGCTGCCTTATAAATCAAGGGTGTCTGACCCTATTGATTCCCACGCACAATGACTTCGACGAACTCTCGTGGCACGATAACGAGAACGCCTGGATCGCTCGTTGCGTGGCTCTTCGTGAAAGTGGATTCCCGCTTCGGCAACTGCTCGGTAATTGCTCCTGCATTACCCTACTACGATACATCCGTGTATCTATCCCTGCGTTGCTCTACCTCCTGCGCACCCCTCAAGGGGGTACCGAGGTCCATGCAGTCGTTCGCGGGAATGACGAAGTCTAGAGATCGAGTCAGCGACCAAGGGGCAGAGCGCTTGAAAAGCGCCAATGACGATACTTCTCGCGATCATTCCCTTTGAGCTAGATACCTGATAATAATGTTAAACACAGAAGGTTAGGCAAATGTCACGGCTTTTGATGGGCTTACTAATCGGCATGCTGACCACAGCGGCTGATGCCCAAGATGACGACCATCATGATTTTCCGCCCAGCGTGATGCATTTTCATGAAATCATGGCACCTTTAGTTCACGCGCCGCCCAGTCCTGAGCGAGCAAAAACCGTGTGCCAGAATACTGAGCGATTGAACGAGTACGCGGCACGACTAACGCGAGCGCCGGTGCCGGACGGGGTATCTGGTGTAAATTGGTCTCTGGCGGCAGAAAGGTTGAGCGAAAGCACGACAATGCTACGGGATGCCTGCGCGGACAACAACTTCAAGGACAGCTGGCTAGCCGATGTAAACAGTCGGTTTCATCAGTTGGTGCGGTTGGTGGGACATGATCACTGATAAATTCTTGCGCACCTTCCGAAGAAGACAAGAAAAAGATCGCAGAAGGCCAAGGGGTCAGAGCACTTGAAAGTTTTTTGGACGGCGATAGTTTTGATTTCAAGTAATCTGACCTTGGTCTGCCTTTGATATGGTTAGGGATCGACGGCATTGGTCTGCTGCAACGATTTGCATAAGCGACGCGCGTCCAGCGAAGCTCCTTCTCTGGTTGCTAGTCACAACGGACGAGCCTCAACGACTACCGCTTCGTTGGCAGCTCTATTCAAGTCTTGCTCTTTTAGACTTCTGTCTTTGTTTAGGCCTATACCATGGTACGACGCGTCTTGCGGAAAAAGGGCAAGATAATGAGTGAGAGCTAACTTAATCCTCTCTGGCTCGTCAAAGATCGCCTCTGCTCGATACCATGCTTCTTTCCCTGCTACTCGTAGCTCTACATCCGCGCCGCCCTTAAGGTTGCGCCACCACAAATTGGTCGCTGAGGTAAAGCAACGAATGACGCCGTCCACCACTACATAACGAACTGGCGTCGTAAACTTTCGCTGACTTTTCCGACCAGTAAAAGTAATGAGCATTAGACCTTTACTGCAAAAACTATGAATCGGTGAGCGAAGCATAAACTTAACTATTGGGTTGATGATGACGAAAAGAGACTCGGGAAGCTTCATAGCTCAGACCTAACGCCTGCGATCAACCGCGGCTCTGAGCGTCGGCTGCATTTACATGTTACCTACAGACATTAACGCGTTCGTGACTCGTTTTGAACCATCGGCGGTGAAGATGTTGGGAGCACGTACGTCCATACAGCCGTAATTGCGTCCGGGTTGAATTGTCTTGCTAGGCGTCTTCTGGCCGTTCAATACTATGGTCTGTTGGCTGAGGGGTAACTGCCATAACCTTCACACCTTTTGGTGTTTCAAACCGGTGCCACGTATTTTTAGGTACTACTAAGAACTCACCTTCCCTAAGTGCGTTTGGAACCTCATTACTATCAGATAGTAGTATCAGAGTAGTTTCCCCCTCAACGACGAGAACAATTTCATCTCCGTTTGAATGACGCTCCCATTGACTATTACCGGCATAATGCCCAATAAAGACGCCTCCATCACGGTATTTCGATAGCGTAGCAAAAGCATCCTTAGCATGTTCATCTGTTGTTTCAGGCGTTCGGTTACTTAAGAACTTAAGCTGTGTAAATGCAGCTTTGATCGAAATTGGTGTTGCTTTCGGCATAAACGGCTAGCTTTTTAAACGCTCAGCGGCTCACTTCACCGGCGAAAGAGTGGAGCGACGAAGGAGCGCAGCTCTATCTTGTCCGCGCGCAAGCGATTGTATGTGTTTACTCGGATGGAGGAGCGTACTTTGCAAAGACCTCAGCCCCAGTCATATCTTCTGTTTCGTTTGCAAATCGATAGAACGAAGGTTTTTCATCGATGAATATTTGATGATCGAAAACGAACATTCTGTCGTCTTCGAATAACCCTACAGGCATTATGTACTGTTTGCTATCTTTTAACCTGTAAAACAGATGGCTTCCACATTTATTACAAAAGCCGCGCTCAGCCCACTCAGATGAATCAAATACAGATATATTCTCTTCGCCTTCGAATGAAACTTCAGTGCCACAATCAACGGCCAATAGCGGTCCGCCAGCCCATTTCCTACACATACTGCAATGGCATGCGCCCACATTCTTACTAACGTTCTTTGCGTTGGTCCCTGTTGCACCACAAAGACAACTCCCGTTTGCTTCGATTAGCTCTGACATCTTGTTTCTCCTGTGATTCGGATTTGATCGGCACAGATAACGGTCCGGTTAAGGTGTGCGGTAGCGCGATAACGGCGGTGTACAGCCGCGCCGAGCAACAGCGAGCGAAGTTTTTGGGCATCCACTCGCCGGCTCATGTCATTTACTGGCGCGTCTGGAAAGCTACGAGGTCTAGCCTCAAGAACCTAGTGCCATGCCAAACAATGCGGCTGCGGCAAAGGATGCTGCCGTCCGGACGTGATTCCAAGCCGTCCAGCTGGAAACGTAACTTCCCCATACTTCTTCGCTAGAGGGATCCGCGGGTGACACGGCCGCCAGGCGCTCGTTTCTGGGGACATTGAACACGATCGTGACCAAGATGCTACCAGCAAGATAGAGCGCGCTCCCTGCGAATCGCAAAAGCGTACCAGTTTCACCCCAATGGTACAGCGAATGAGTCAACGCCACTATGCAGGCAATGCCGGTTCCGAAGAAAACGCCCATGAACCATGGGGTTAGGACTGTGACGTTGATAGACTGCATGAAGCCGATGCCCGCCTCAGGCGGAACACGACCTAGGGCCTTCATGACGAAGGTCGAAAAGGCGAAAAAAACACCCGCAACAATGCCGCAACCTAGAGCCGCGACAAGCGTCAAGGCAAACACCAATTCGTTAAGCGATCCCATTAGCTCTGCCGCACCGAACTGCCCAACTTATATTGATCTACAAATACGCAGGTCGACATCCAGAACTTAAGCGGCATTTCTACGTGGCTAGACTGGAACCAGCAATAACAGGTAAAGGTAGGTTGACAGCGAGAGATCATTTCGTGCCCGAGCCGACGAGTGCGGGCATCGGAACTCGATACAGTCCGTCGGAACAGTGGTACTGCTCGATTCCAGCCACAACCGCCTCGGATATGGTCTGTCGAGCGGATTCCGTTTGGGCCAATAGCA
>JAOTYS010000104.1 GCA_029861795.1 Gammaproteobacteria bacterium
GCGGCGTGATCCTGCCGGGCCACGGCGGTGTTCTGGATCGTGCGGACAGTATCTCTGCGGCAGCCCCGGCGTTTGCTCTCGGCTGGGTGGCAATGCAGCAAACAACGTAGAGATCGGTAGTGGTTGTGCCGCGACGGATTGATAACACGATTGTGGGAATGGCCCGAATCCGTTGGACGGTCCAAAAAGAGTTTGACGGCGTTCAACAGTGGGATTTCACATATATTCCATCAATGCTCATTAGCTTAGGTGATGTGCACTGTTCGCCGCTGTTTCATCATGGGGAATGGATCGGCGGATCCAATAGCTACGGGGAAGGATGGTAGTAATGCAGTGCGTTACAGTACTCGGATCTACCGGAACCATTGGTCACAACGCCCTGGACGTGTTGGCGCGTCACCCTGATCGCTTCAGCGTCCATGCACTCACAGCCTACTCAAACGCAACAGGGCTACTCAAACAGTGCCAACAACATAATCCAAAAGTAGCTGTTCTAGTTGATGAAGTGGCCGCTGAACAGTTCAAGCAACTTGCTCGTAAAAATCGACTGACAATTTCGGTCCTCCAAGGTGAGGAGGGACTCGCGCAGGTCTCAAGCGCCGAGGGTGTCGATACAGTAATGGCCGGAATCGTAGGGGCGGCGGGATTGCTACCGACCCTAGCGGCAGTGCGGGCAGGTAAGCGGGTGCTGGTCGCAAACAAGGAACCTCTAGTGATGTTGGGTGGCATTCTTGTGAATGAAGCCGCACGTTTTGGAGCGGTATTGGTTCCAATCGACAGTGAACACAATGCCATTTTCCAGTGCATGCCTAGAACGTTAAATGACACTTCTAAATGTATCGAGGAACTGGGTATCCAACGACTACTGTTGACCGGATCTGGCGGCCCGTTTCGCGGTACCGATCCACAGCTACTTGAAGACGTTACCCCGGAGCAAGCTTGTGCCCATCCCAACTGGGTGATGGGTAGAAAGATTTCCGTGGATTCCGCCACAATGATGAACAAAGGGTTAGAGATTATTGAGGCATGTTGGTTGTTTAACGCGACACCAGATCAGATACAGGTGGTGGTTCATCCACAGAGTGTGATTCATTCGATGGTGGAGTATATCGATGGATCAGTGCTAGCTCATTTAGGCGCGGCGGACATGAGAATTCCCATTGCCCACGGCCTTGCGTGGCCGCAAAGGTTACACTCCGGTGTGGCAGCATTGGATCTGTTTGCAGTGAGTCGTCTGGATTTTGAACCTCCCGACCCCGCCCGTTTCCCCTGTCTCAGCCTGGCGCACCAAAGCGCGCGTATCGGTGGCACCAGCCCCGCTATACTAAATGCGGCCAACGAGGAGGCAGTTCAGGCCTTCCTTGACCTCACTATCCGTTTCACCGACATTCCTAAGATTATCGAGCAAGCCCTTGCAACAGTTAATGTTAGCGAAGACCAGGATCTGAATACTGTGCTGCAGGCAGATCAACTGGCGAGGGAGGCCGCCCAAGCGGCTATATACAAGTGTGCGAGTGGTGCTCGCTATACCCGCGCGACGGCGAAGCGGTAACTGAGCAATATGAGCGAATTTCTATACAGTCTTTTCGGTTTTATCGTCGCGCTGGGAATTCTGGTCACTGTCCACGAATTTGGTCATTTCTGGGTGGCTCGGAGACTCGGAGTCAAAGTCTTGAGATTCTCCATTGGGTTTGGTGCTCCAATTTGGAGCCGACGCGCGGGTCTGGATGACACTGAGTATGTGGTCGCCGCGATCCCGCTTGGTGGCTATGTGAAAATGCTTGACGAAAATGAAGGTGAGGTGGACCCCGCCGACCTCCATCGCGCCTTTAACCGCAAACCCCTGATCAGTCGCAGCGCAATAGTCTTAGCAGGACCGGCGTTCAATTTCCTATTCGCGGTATTTGCATACTGGATGATCTCAGTGATCGGAGTGGAGGGAGTTCGACCGATCGTCGGCAAAGTAGTGGACGACTCCATAGCAGCAGACAGCGGTTTTAGGGCGGGGGACGAAATCACCCGGATTAACGGGCGGGCGAATCGAAGCTGGGATGAACACCGGTTGTACTTATTCTACAAAGCGTTACAGGGTGAGGTGGTGTTGGTGGATGTCCGCGATTCATTAGGAACTACACGAGCGTTAGAGTTGGATTTGACTAGGTTGGGAATTGACGCCGTGGACGCGGGCATCTTAGAAAACGGCTTAGGGCTAATCGGGTACCTGCCCAGTGTCACCCTTGTTCTAGACCAGGTGGTCGAAGAATCTCCGGCTGCGCGTGCGGGACTGCGTCCGGGTGACCGTATCATCGAAGTCGACGGTAAAGCTGTCCATTCTTGGGAACAAGATGTGGTGACCCAAGTTCGGGCTAAACCGGATAAACCCATGCAGTTTTTGGTGGAGCGCTCCGGGCAGGAACTGGTACTGGAGGTCACGCCTGGCACAGTTACAGTTGGAGAGAATGTAGTTGGTCAAATCGGCGTGGCACCCACTATACAACCTTTTCCGGACGATATGAGGGTTACGTTGAAATCGAATCCATTAATAGCGCTGGGGAAGGGGATTGAAAGTACCTGGATCATGTCCGCGCTGACAGTCAGGATGCTGTGGAAAATGGTGCAATTGGAGGTGTCGACGAAGAATATAAGCGGCCCGATTACTATCGCTCAATACGCAGGGCAGTATGTGCGCGTAGGGATGGACGGTTTTCTCCTATTCCTCGCGGTCGTCAGCATCAGTCTTGGAATACTGAACTTACTTCCCATTCCGATCCTAGACGGAGGGCACTTGCTGTACTACGCCATCGAGGCAGTTACTGGTGGTCCGGTTTCGAAACAAGTAATGCTTTGGGGCCAACAAGTAGGCATCGTCATGTTGTTCGGACTTATGAGTCTCGCTTTCTATAATGATATAGTCCGGCTATTACAATAGAGCGCGTCAGAGCACAGCCTCCTTGGGTTACTCTCCGCCTGATTGACAATAATGAGAAAAAAATTACTACCATTCCTGGTACTTCTATTGGTGAGCTTCCGATGTTTTGCCCTTGAACCCTTCGAGATATCCGATATTCGCGTGGAAGGTCTACAACGGGTCTCGGCCGGTACAGTCTTCAACTACCTTCCCTTGAAACGAGGCGATCTGATAGATGAGGAGGCTGCGCGGGATGCGATCCGGGCACTATTCAATACTGGATTCTTCAAAGATGTCCAGCTTGAGCAAGACGGAACCGTGTTGGTTGTGGTTGTTACTGAAAGACCTTCCATCGGTGAGATAGTTATCAGCGGAAATACGCAATTCGATGACGACGAGTTACGCGACGCCATGGGTCAAAGCGGCCTAGTCGAGGGTCGCGTATTCGTCACTTCGGCACTTGATAGCGTAATAGAGGAAATCAAAAACCAGTACTTCAGCCAAGGCCGATATGGGGCGACAGTGGAATCCGATGTCACGCCGTTGGATCGAAACCGTGTTGCCATAAGTATTGTAATCCGTGAAGGCGAGATCGCAAAGATCAAACGAATCAGGGTTATTGGTAACGAGGCCTATCAGGATAAACAACTGCTGAAACGATTCGATCTCTCTACCCGTAAGAAGTACATATTCTTTGGTAGAAGAGACCGTTACTCCAAACAAAAGCTGTCCGGAGATCTCGAATCCCTGCGGAGCTTTTACCAAGACAACGGTTTTCTCGACTTCGACATAGATTCCACTCAGGTTTCAATTACCCCAGACAAGAAGGACATTTATATCACCCTCAGTATTAGCGAAGGTGAGAAGTATGTGGTCTCCGGATATCAGCTCGGTGGGAATTTGATTTTTCCTGAAGAGCAATTGCTGTCCGCAATCACCTTTGAACCAGGTTCAGTCTATTCAAGAAAAGAAGTCAACGCGAGCAGAAAAACTATTGAGGACATGTTGGCAAACGACGGATACGCCTTCGCCAACGTTAATGCGATACCAGAAATCGATGAGGAGAATAGCACAGTCACGTTTACATTTTTTGTCGATCCGGGACGACGGGTTTACATACGACGTATCAATATCTCGGGAAATGAGACCACCCAGGATGAAGTGATTCGCCGTGAGTTACGGCAGCTTGAGGGTGGATGGTTCTCCGCCGAAAAGGTGCAGCGTTCAAGGATTCGGTTACAACGACTGGGGTTCTTTGAGGATGTCAGCATCGAGACCCCAGGAGTTCCTGGCAGCCCGGACCAGGTCGACCTCGATATTGTAGTCACGGAGCGGGCGACAGGCAGCTTTCTTTTTGGAATCGGCTTTTCCGATGAAGATGGAATTCTACTCAATGCTAGTGTTTCGCAGGAAAATCTTTTTGGTACGGGAAAGGAAGTAAATCTCTCTGTCGAAACTTCAGACGTCGTCAATACCATTGATTTTCTCTATTTGAACCCGTACTACACTATTCATGGCATTAGCCGAGGCTTTAATGTGTTCGCAAGGGAGGTGGATGCGGGAGCGGCCGACACAGCGGATTACATTTCAGACACCTTTGGCGGTGGTATTAACTATGGAATACCACTAAGTGAATTTAACTCACTTAGGTTGGGTGTTGGAGTTGAGCGAGTGGATTTAACGGCAACAAGCGAAACGCCACCGGAGTTTATCGCCTTTATTGATCAAAATCCTTCCAATGATCTGCTGGGAATTACTGCAAGCGTTGCCCATGACACTAGGGACAGTATCATATACCCTACACGTGGTGCTCTCCAAAGATTCAATTTCGAGACCACCGTACCAGGCAGCGATCTTGAGTTCTTTAAGCTCAGCTACCGATCAACCTGGTATAAGCCTATGACCGAAAATTTAGTGTTCAAGGCATCGGGCGAAATAGGTTTCGGTGACGGTTATGGAGATACAGACGCATTACCATTTTTTGAGAACTTCTTTGCAGGCGGATCCAGCACCGTGCGTGGTTACCAAGCTCGCTCATTAGGTCCCAGAGATTCCACCCTTTTTCCCGAGCCAATAGGCGGAAGCACTCGACTGCTCACCAACATCGAATTTCTGCTGCCGTTGCTCGGATCCGCAGAGACTAAAGATAGACGGCTAGCGTTTTTCATTGACGGCGGACAGGTGTACGGTCCTGATGATAGTATCGAGCTCGGGGAGATGCGGTTTTCCGCAGGGATTGCGTTTTATTGGTTATCCGCGCTGGGGCCGATCAGCATTAGTTATGGGGAACCCCTGAACAACGAGCCGGGTGATGATATTGAAAGAATTCAATTTACTTTGGGGCAGTTATTCAGATGAAGATTACATGTCGACAATCAGCTAGGCTAACTCTTCTAATTCCTATGATTGTGGGACTGCTGGCACTGCCAATTGCCACATACGGGCAGGCCTTGAAGGTCGGTTATGTGGATGCGGTTACGATACTCGACAAGGCACCACAGGCCGAAGAGGCATTAAAACAACTAGAAAACGAGTTCGGTCCAAGGGACCAAGAGCTTCGCAACATGAGGGACGATATTCAACAACTAGAAGACAAACTCAAAAAGGACTCCTTGGTGATGTCGGATGCGGATAGGCGCGACAGTGAAAGAGAAGTCCGTGATCTCAAAAGGGAGTTCCAACGCTCAAATCAAGAGTTTCGAGAGGACTATAATCTAAGACGTAATGAGGAATTAGCTAAGATTCAGCGCAGGGTTACCGAGATAATACTTGAAATAGCGAAGTCAGAAAACTACGACCTGATTTTGCAGGATTCAGTGTACGTCAGCGAGAAACTCGACATTACCCAACGGGTTTTGGACAGACTTTCTGAGAAATAGTCCGAGTTGGCGCAATGCCTTACACGCTTGATGATTTGGCACGGAGGTTCAATGCGCGTGTGGAGGGTGATGTAAGTCAGATCATTGAAGGCGTGGGGAGTCTGAGGAACGCCGGCCAAACGGATATTTCGTTTTATACATCACCACGTCATCAGGCGCAGCTTGCTTACACGAATGCCGCGGCCGTTATCCTGAGAGAAAAAGATCTCCATGTTTTTTCTGGGAATCGTCTGCTGGTATCGGACCCGCTTAGTTGCTTCGCCAAAATTGCGACCCTATTGAATCCGAAGGGGTCCACTGTAGCGGGGATTCATCCTAGTGCTGTTGTTGACCAAACTGCAAAGATTTGCGCTTCGGCCAGCATTGGTGCGAATTCATTCATAGGCCCCAATGTGTTGATTGGG
Organism: Gammaproteobacteria bacterium; assembly: GCA_029861795.1. Next base: position 6,192 of record JAOTYS010000104.1, read on the forward strand.
GAGCGGGTAGAAATCGGACCAAACTGTAACCTTATAGAAGACGTATCGATCGGTGACGACAGTCATCTTGCGTGTATGGTCACCGTGTATTCAGGATCCCAGGTCGGTGCCCGTTGCACCGTTCATGCGGGCGCAGTGATTGGTGCGGACGGATTCGGGTTGGTGAATGACGATGGAAAGTGGCTTAAGGTACCACAGCTTGGGCGGGTGCGGGTCGGTGATGACGTAGACATCGGCGCCAATACTTGTATTGATCGCGGAGCTCTCGATGACACAGTAATCGGGGACGGAGTCAAACTCGATAATCAGATTCAAATTGGACATAACGTCACCGTGGGCGATCATACCGTCATGGCTGGCTGCGTCGGTGTCGCGGGGAGCGTGACTATAGGAAAACGCTGCATGCTCGGTGGTCGAGTCTCAATTTTTGGTCATTTGGAAATCACAGATGATGTCATAGTGACGGCGACTAGTGTGGTCACCCGTTCGTTGCACACTGCGGGGACTTATTCTTCAGTTATTCCAACGCAGCAGAGTGAGAAGTGGCAGCGAAATGTAGCGCGTTTACATCGATTGGATAAATTATACCGTCGCGTAATGAAAATCGATGAGCAAGTGGCTCTTTTGGTAAAAGGAGAAGAACTTGGATAGCTTCGACATCAATAGGATTCTAGAGTACCTTCCGCACCGATATCCATTCCTGCTCGTCGACAGAATCATCGAATACGACTCTGAGAATTCGCTGGTTGCGCGAAAGAACGTCACCATTAACGAGCCCTATTTCCAAGGCCACTTTCCCCATAGACCGGTTATGCCAGGTGTGCTCATAATTGAGGCCATGGCGCAGGCCTGTGCCATCCTCGCGTCGCTCAGCGTCGACGCTCGTGTGAGTGCTAAACGAATTTATTACTTTCTGGGCGTGGACAAGGCTCGGTTCAAAAGACCCGTGGAGCCCGGCGACTGCCTTGAGATCCATGTGGCAACGCTGAGAAAAATTAAGGGAGTATGGCGGTGTGAGGGGAAAGCGTATGTCGATGAAAAGCTATGTAGCAGCGCTGAGCTCATGTTTACGCACAAGGATTTGGAGTGATCGATCCACACGCGGTGGTACACCCAAATGCCAAAATTGGCACGGAAGTGAGTGTCGGCGCGTTCTCAATTGTTGGTCCAGACGTGGAGCTAGGCGACGGCACTTGGATTGGTCCGCACGTGGTAATTCAGGGACGCACCACAATCGGCAAGGGAAACAAGATCTATCAGTTTTGCTCCATTGGCGATGCGCCTCAGCACGTTGGTTATAAGGGAGAGGATACAAGGCTTGCTATTGGTGATCGAAATATAATCCGAGAGAACTGTACAATAAATCGCGGCACCGATGTCGGAAGAGGTGTTACTACGATTGCTAATGATAATTTTATCATGGCCTATGTACATATCGCTCACGACTGTAACATTGGAAGCCACACAATATTCGCGAACTGTGCGAGCCTTGCGGGACACGTCGAGGTTGGAAACTACGCTGTACTGGGGGGGTTCACCTTAGTACATCAATTTTGTCGCATCGGAGAGCACTGTATTACTGGAATAGGAACAGTTTGCCTTAAGGACGTGCCACCGTACATAGTTGCGGCAGGCAACACTGTCCGGCCCTACGGAGTCAACGTTAAAGGATTGCAACGAAGGAATTTTTCAGATCAAACAATTGCTGAGCTACAAGTGGCTTATAAAATCGTCTATCGGTCCAATTTAACACTACGCGTCGCAATAGAAAAGCTAGAGCAGAAAGCGAATTGTCACATCGAAGTTCAAAAATTTGTGGAGTTTCTTAAACACTCCAAGCGAAGCATAACTCGCTAAATTTTTTGATCATCAACTGTTGCGCAGCATACGCTCGTGAGCAAAAATGACTATTCGCAAGATGAGCGAGGGACAGCAATTTTTGTACCCGCATCTCATGGCGCGGATAGTATAGTCTTTCGTCTTATCCATGAAATTCCGATAACCGAATCGGCCGGTACCCAAGCATAATGTATGTTGGGGTAGTTGCGGGGGAAACGTCGGGGGATCAACTTGGCGCTGGGCTGATACGAGCACTGCAGAAACGAGTTCCCGAGGCTCGTTTTGTAGGAATATGTGGTCCGAATATGCAAGCCGTTGGCGCGACCAGCCTATACCCTATGGACAGCATTTCGATCATGGGAGTCGACGGACTCCTACGGAATCTGATTAGGATCATTCGGATTCGCCGACGTTTACTAAGGTACTTTCTTTCCGATCCACCAGATATTTTCATTGGTATCGATGTGCCGGACTTTAATTTGGGCCTAGAGCGTCGACTAAAACGGGCATCTATTAAGACCGTGCACTATGTCAGTCCCACTGTATGGGCTTGGAGGAGCTACCGTATCCGTAAAATTCGCCGGTCAGTCAGTCATATGCTTACGCTTTTTCCTTTCGAGGAAGAATTTTACAAGCGCCACAATGTACCAGTCACTTTTGTTGGTCATCCAATTGCAGACGAAATCGATAATATGGATGAATCAAATGACTGCCGCAGTGCCCTCGGATTACCACCAGATGGATCGGTTGTTGCACTCTTGCCTGGAAGTCGACTAAGTGAGTTGCACCGCCACACCGAATTATTTGCCAACACTGCGGCGTGGATACTTGAAAGGAACCCAAATGTCCGATTTGTCGCGGCCCTGGTGGATCAACCCATGCAAAGTTACTTTCGGTCGTTCCTACAGGCGCAAGGGATGGAACTTCCGATCTACCTTGTGGTGGGTAGGGCTCGGGAAGCAATGGCGGCCTCCGATACGGTTCTGCTGGCATCGGGTACTGCTGCGCTTGAGGCGGCGTTATTGAACAAACCTATGGTGGTAACCTACAAAGTGTCAAAGATCACTTATCTACTCGTACGTCTGTTCGCACACGTAAAACATTTTTCCATGCCGAACAATTTGCTGGAGAACCCTATAGTGCCGGAATTTATCCAAGACTCAGCAAACCCGGAGTCCTTGGGCAAAGCGGTGGAAGAGTATCTGTTAGATAAAACCAAGGTGAACCAGCTACAACAGCAGTTCGCCCAGATCCGCTCGCTGCTTCAACGTAATGCCAATGAGCGCGCAGCCGGTGCGGTGATGTCTCTGATGCGTTAAAATCAAAGCCCGACGTCGGTACGAATCATCATGTGGCCTGCCGCATATCAGATGAGATCGATTTGGGCCAGACATGTGGCGGGTCTCGATGAGGCTGGCAGGGGGCCGTTGGCCGGACCGGTGGTTGCCGCGGCGGTAGTGTTAGATCCGAATGATCCGATCCCGGGGGTTGCAGATTCCAAAACACTGACTCCAGCCAAGCGTGAGCATCTTTGTAGAGTGATCAAGGAACGCGCCTTATGCTGGGCATTAGGTCGCGCCGAATGCCATGAGATTGATCAGCTGAACATCCTGCAGTCAACTCTGCTCGCAATGAGCCGGGCGTTGGGGAATCTGCCCATACTCCCAGATTTGGCATTGGTAGACGGCAATCGGGCACCACGATTACCTTGTCAGGTGCAGACGGTGGTTAAAGGGGACGCGGTCGTGCCGGCTATTTCGGCGGCTTCAATTGTGGCTAAGGTAAGCCGAGATCAAGAGATGCAACAACTTGATTGCTTATATCCAGGTTACGGGTTGGCCCACAACAAGGGTTATCCCACAGCCGACCACCTTAAGGCGCTGCAGACGTTAGGTGTCACGGCAATTCACCGACGTAGCTATGCGCCAGTCTACCGCTTGTTGTGATCATGATGCGCAACGTAGGTTCTAGAACGTTTGTCCGGCAGTATTGAGGTAGAACGCTAAAGCCTGCTTTGAAGAAGATATGGCTTGGCGTAGCGTGAAAACTTAGACGCTCTGAGTCGGTTCCGTAGTAACAATTGTATGTAGAGAGTCTGCTGGAGGAAAGTAATACATCACTATGGTCACCCAGTTTGTCCACCTGCATGTGCATTCAGAGTACTCCCTGGCCGACGGCATTATTCGGGTCAAAGAGCTGGTGAAGTCAGCCTCAGAATTGAACATGGCGGCAGTGGCTATCACCGACCTCGCCAATTTATACGGTATGGTTAAATTCTACCAGGCCGCCATATCGATGGGCGTCAAGCCTATAGTTGGGGTTGACGCGTGGTTCGAGAACCCACATTTTCCGACTTCGCCAACACGCTTGGTGTTGCTTGCGGCGAACTACGAAGGATATCGAACCTTGTGTCGAGTTCTCACACTGGCACATACCGATGGTCAGCATAGCGGGCGACCGTGCATTAGGAAGTCGTGGCTAAGTGGCAAAGGCACAGGTTTAATTGCAATTTCGGGTGGGCTTGATGGTGACATTGCTCATGCCTTGCTCGGTGACCGTTCCGAGCGCGCTAATGAGCTGTGTAAGGAATACCGATCCTTGTTTGGGGACCGCTTCTTCATCGAGCTGCAACGAGTTGGCCGTCCCCAGGAAGAAGAATACATCGATATGGTGTTGGATTTGGCTGAGCAGAGTCACCTACCGGTGGTGGCCACCAATTATATACATTTTCTACGTGAATCAGACTACGAAGCACATGAGGTACGGACCTGTATTCAACAGAGTCGCATACTGAATGACTCTCGTAGACCGCGTCGCTATACGCCGAAACAATATCTTCGCTCAACCGAAGAGATGACTGAACTGTTTGCTGATATACCGGAAGCCATCGCCAACACGGTAGCAATCGCCGAATGTTGTAACCTCAAGCTAGAACTTGACAAGTCTTACCTACCCGCTTTTCCAGTCCAACACAATACCACGGTGGAGCAGGTGCTGCGGGAGCAAACCCGCCACGGATTGGATCAAAGATTGAAGGACACTAATCGATTTACAGATCAATACTGGGAGAGGCTCGATCACGAGCTAGATGTCATTTGTGGCATGGGGTTTTCAGGGTATTTCCTTATTGTTGCCGACTTCATTCAATGGGCAAAAAGACATGACATCCCGGTTGGTCCCGGGCGTGGTTCCGGCGCGGGATCGTTGGTGGCGTATGCCCTAGGCATTACCGAGCTAGACCCCATCACACATGGATTATTGTTCGAGCGCTTCCTTAATCCAGAGCGGGTCTCCCTTCCGGATTTTGATATCGATTTTTGCATGGAAGGGAGAGATCGCGTTATCGATTACGTCGCTGATCAATACGGAAGTGAGAAGGTTTCACAGATCATTACGCATGGCACCATGGCTGCTCGCGCAGTTGTCCGTGATGTGGGGAGGGTGATGGATCTGCCCTTTAGTTATGTGGATAAGATCGCGAAACTCGTGCCGTTTGAGGTTGGTATGACCCTGGACAAGGCGTTAGAGCAAGAGGAACTGCTCAAGCAACGTTGCGACGAAGAAGAAGACGTACGCGAGCTGATCGACATGGCGCGTTCGCTAGAGGGAATCGCAAGAAACGTTGGTAAACATGCGGGCGGTGTAGTCATCGCACCGACTGAGTTGGTCGACTACACACCTCTTTATTGTGAACAAAGCGGCAATGTATTGGTGACCCAATTAGACAAGGATGATCTAGAGAGAATCGGATTAGTCAAGTTTGATTTTCTTGGATTGCGCACGCTAACGATTATCGATAAGACCATAAAAATGATTAACTCCGGATTCGGA
>JAOTYS010000551.1 GCA_029861795.1 Gammaproteobacteria bacterium
GACCTCGGGCGGAAAGACATTACATAGCTTTTTGGAAACTGCCTCTCATTACCGCTCCAATAAGGATCTGGTATTCCACGCAGGCAAGATGTATACGTGTAACTGCTCTGCACTGCCCATAGTGCTTTTCGCCGAAGAGGCAAGCACTTGCGTGCTCTAAAATCGCCATGGCCAAGCCCACGTCATTTTCATCTCGATAGTCCAGTGGAACGTCTGCACTTACTATGAAGTGCCATTCTACTTCGCTTAATGCAATCTAGTTAGTCCTAGCTAATAAGATGACGAGAGCTAGTTACCATGACACAGCGATCACTACCTTTATAGCAACGTTTCTGCGAGAAGTAATAAGCCGTGGCGTGCGATTTCGATAAAGAAAATCTTGGCAATTTTGTGCTTATAACGGCACAGCTAGGCTTATTGCTGCTCGTCGCAGACGTTTTTCTAATCGAGGAAAACTATGGATTTAGTCGGCTGATTCCGATCATCTTTGTCGGTTTTATCATTCACGCTTGGCTTCCATTCCGATTTCGTGCAGTTTTCTTCTTGTCGTTGTTTTTTCTTGCGGTTGGAGTATTTTTGGGCATTAATGGCGCCACCCTGCTGGTTCTTATCGGTCTCGTTCTATTTGCAATCTGTCATTTGCCCATCCGATTCATGTCACGTGTTGCAATACTGCTTGGTATGGCAGCTGTGCTCGCATTGATTCGAGTCGGTTTGCTAGAACTCCCTTTCCACAGGGTCCAAATGTATATTCAAACCCAGACACTGCCAATTCTGGCTTCGATGTTCATGTTCAGGGTGGCGGTCTATCTGTACGATTTGAAACACGAGAAGAAGCCCGCTTCGCTGTGGGAACGCTTGTGTTATTTTTTTCTCTTACCAAACGTGTGTTTTCCGTTGTTCCCGGTCATCGACTATCAAACCTACCGTCGTACTTACTATGATAAACCGGCGCTGGATATCTATCAGAAGGGAGTCGATTGGATCTTTCGGGGCATCATCCACTTGATGCTCTACCGCATTGTTTATCATTACTTTGTACCCAATCCACTTGATATTCAAAATCTTACCGGCGTGGGTCAGTACATGGTATCGAGTTTCTTATTGTATCTGAGAATTTCAGGATTATTCCATTTAATAGTAGGCATCTTATGTCTGTTTGGACTTAATTTACCTGAAACCCACCATCGATATTATTTGGCTAGCACGTTCAATGACTTCTGGCGCCGAATAAACATCTATTGGAAAGATTTCATGATGAAGATGTTTTACTACCCTGTGTTCATGAAGCTGCGTGGCTGGGGAACAACACGCGCGATGGTGGTTGCGACATTATTTACTTTCTTCTGTACATGGCTACTGCATTCTTATCAGTGGTTTTGGCTACGCGGTTCATTTCCGCTTCACCCACAAGACGCCATATTCTGGGGCACGCTCGCCGTGCTAGTGACGATCAACTCGTTATATGAAGCAAAGCGTGGACGAAGACGGCGCTCACTAAGTGGGCAACAGACGACGCTCCGGGATGCTGTAATGCGTTCGCTCCAAACGGTGGGCATGTTTGTATTCATGTGCATCCTCTGGTCTTTCTGGACGAGTACCACTGTTTCCGAATGGCTTTCAGTCGTCTCCGTGGCAGCTGATGCAACTGCGGGCGAAGTCGCGCAGATAATCTTCATATTAGCTGGGGCTGTTGTCATCGGCACAATTGCCCAACTCGCGATCACTCGAGAGTGGATCCCATCCTATCCATCACCGTCCATTTTCCGCAGCGCTTCACTTGTCGGCGGATGCGCTGTCGTGTTTCTTCTTGTCTCTATGCCAGCCGTACACGGTCAACTGGGTGCGGACGCGACTCAAATAGTCAGCACCATCAAGGGAGACCAGCTCAATGCACGGGACAGGGAGCAAATGGTTAGGGGCTATTATGAGGATCTCCTCGGAACCGAAGGGTGGGGATCGATGCTATGGAGTATACGCTTAGAAGAGCCAGACATGTGGAGGTGGGACGGGCAACCCACCTCAAATTTTATCAGACAAACCGGAAACCTTCGATTCCAGGAATTCAAACCGCTGATTGAGACGATACATAAGGGCAACTCATTCAAGACCAATCGATGGGGTATGCGAGATAAAGAGTATGATAAGAAAAGACCTCCGCAAACTTACCGTATCGCGGTGTTGGGTTCTTCTTATGCCGTAGGCTCAGGTGTTGATGTAGAGGAAACTTTCCCGTCCCTATTGGAGCAATATCTCAACGAAGAAAACCTAAACGAACAATACACTGCTTATGAAGTTTTGAACTTCGCTCTTGGAGATGAATCGGTGCTGCGACGCCTAACTACTCTAAGCCTCAAAGCGATAGAGTTTCAACCTCATGCGATTTTAGACATGGGCACAACCAACGAAATCAGTCAGGCGATACAGAATCTAAGGGAGACCATACAGAGTCAGTTGCCAAATCTGGAGCCTTATTTGGAAGAGATTATTGGCCGAGCCAAAATCAAGCCAGACATGTCTGCAGAGGAAATAGAAAGACGGCTTAAGCCGTTTGGCGAGGAATTAGTGCGATGGGCTTACCAGCACATGGCCGAAATCTCAAGGCAGCACGGTATCAAGCTAATCTGCTTCGTGCTCCCCTTGACGGACGAGTCGGATAGCGCCTACCGCAAAAGTTATAAGCGACTTTCCCGGATTGCTAGGGAGGTGGGTATAATTGTCGTCGACCTATCTAGCGTCTACGGAGATCTGAACAAACGAGACTCACTTAAGCTCTCGCCTTGGGATTGGCATCCAAACGCTAAGGGGCACGCCATGATCGGCAACCGTCTTTATGAGGAATTGAAGGAAGGCCGCCATCTTTAGAAGCCTTTTTACACAAGGAGCATCCTTTCATATTTGCATATTGCATATTAACGCACCACATTTACACATATAACTCAAACGTCACCACCTAGCACAATGACCGAACAAAGTTCAGACCCCAAAGAAGCGGTAAAAGCATACATATTGCAGGAATTCCTCCCAGGGGAGAACCCAGAAGCTTTGGAAGATTCAACACCATTGATTACCGGAGGAATTCTGGACTCCATTGCGACAGTTAAGTTGGCGTCTTTCCTCGAGCAGCATTTTGACATCGAGTTGCAGGCGCATGAGATG
>JAOTYS010000105.1 GCA_029861795.1 Gammaproteobacteria bacterium
ATTGGTCTGGGTGGCGGTTGCAACCATTGTGTTCGTGATACGTATCATCTTTATGAGGGGCAATGCTGATTGAGTCAGCGCCTAGGTGACCTCGCGAGCCTTTAGTGTAAGCACGTTAGGATTAAAGTGTCGCATGAAAAAAGAGTGGGAAGACGCAACGAATCAAGGTGAAGTGACGGCGGCGAGCAACCTGCTAGATCAGGGTGAAGCGATCGACGCCCGAGATGCGCACGGGCAGACTGCGTTGATGAACGCATCGCGCCTTGGGCATAAAGAGATCGTGTGTATGTTGATAGAGCGCGGCGCGGACTTGAATGTAACGGCCAAGTATAATCTCACGGCTTTAATGCTCGCGATTATCAATGGGCATGACGATGTCGCCCGGGCTCTGATCGAAGCGGGTGCGGATTTGAATGCCAGGGGCGGCAAAGGAGCGCCGGGTTTTCACGATTAGACAGCACTCACATTGGCACGAGGCCGGGGACAGAAACGGGTTGTCGAGTTACTCAGGCAATATGGCGCAAAAGAGTAACGGTTACACTACTAAACGAGATTCTGTGAGGCATAGGTTAGTATGGACAGGTATGTAGTTCCAGCGCGGGAGGGTCGTGGAATGCATGTCCACGCAGGGCAGCATATTCGAATTACTACGCCCCATGGACGGCAGGCCGCAGATTTTTTTGCGTTTTGCGGGGATAACTTGCAGGAGTGGCTGTCGCCGATGCATACGTGGGTATGGAGCCGTTCGGTGCGCCCGCGCCAAGGAGATACTTTTCTCAGCCGTTTCCGGCGTCCGCTGTTAGACTTCGATGAAGATGGTGCCAACGGTGTGCACGACATGTTGATTGCTGCGTGCGATCAAGCGCGTTACGAGCAATTTGGATTTGAAGGGCATCATCCGAGTTGCTCGGAAAACCTCCAAATCGCGATGCACGGGCTTGGTTTTGACCTGGATGTGGTTCCACAGCCTGTGAACTTCTTCACCCACACACAGGTACAAGCAGACGGTATGTTAGTCTCACCGCCTAACCCAGTGCCCGCCCAGGCCTATGTTGAGCTAAAGGCCCGACTAGACCTGTTTTGCGTGGTGTCCTCTTGCCCTTTCGATCTACAAGTGCCCGGTTGGACCATTAACGCCGCGGGAGGCCCCACAGAACTCATAGTGGAGGTGGGGGAATCAAACGCTCTAGCGCCATGATCTTAATGGGGTTGTGACAGATGAGCGAATCATTAGGAGAAAAGTACGATGTCTACAGTTTTGATAACTGGTGCAAATCGGGGAATTGGACTGGAACTTTGTCGACAGTACAAACAGCGAAACGATCGCGTCATCGCAGTGTGCCGACAGAGTTCCTCGGAGTTAAACGCGCTAGACGTGGAAGTTCGTGATGGCGTCGATGTAACGGAGGAGGGATCAGTAAACACGTTTGCCAGTGCCCTGCAGGGAGTGAAACTCGACACATTGATTAACAATGCCGGAATACTCAGCAGCGAAACATTGGCAAGTCTAGATTTCGATTATATCCGTCGGCAGTTCGAAGTTAACACGCTGGGTCCACTGAGAGTGACCGTTGCACTGCTGAAATGTCTCAAGCCGGGATCGAAAGTCGCAATAGTCAGCAGCCGCATGGGTTCCATCGCCGACAATACCTCGGGCGGTTATTACGGTTACCGAATGTCCAAGGCTGCGGTGAATATGGCCGGAGTCAGTCTTGCCCAAGACTTGCATGAGCGTGGTATCGCGGTGGTGCTGCTGCACCCTGGCATGGTGGCGACTGAGATGACCGGACGAACAGGTATACCGCCTGAAGAGGCGGCCTCCGGACTCATTGCAAGAATCGACGAAGTGGACCTGCAGCATAGTGGGTATTTTTGGCATGCAAGCGGAGAGCGCTTGTCATGGTGACCTTGCCCATGGTCGACAGAACCCTTCGGCGTTAGAATGTGTGAACGTGTCTGCTAAGAATCGCGAAACCATTGGATAAGCAACGACTACTTGAACTGCTGAAAGGCCTCCATTCCGAACTCGAAGCCACCGAGTCGGTGGACGCCGAGTCTGATGAGCTGTTGCGCACGGTTATGACTGATATTCATAGACTTTTGGACAACAGGGGAGAGGCCCCGTCTGATCAAGGTAAAACCATAAATGAGCGAATGAAGAAGATTGCCGTGCAGTTTGAGGCGGATCATCCGCGCTTGTCGATGACAATGAATGAAGTGATGGACGCCTTGAATAAGATGGGGATTTAGACCAGTGGGCCCTATAAACTAGGAATTCAGCTAGTTCTGGCTCGGGTAGTGGTGTTATTTCAGTCAGCCCGTTCGAGCGCAAGCTTTTTACTCTTTTTCGATACTAGTTTGTCCGCAAGTCGTGTGGGCTCCGGAAGGCGGTATCTAGTGGCACAGGCGAGGACAAGACGCTCTGCTGTGGGTAGATCGATGTTGTGGCCGACGCTAACGAAAACAGGCCTCACCCCGGTTTGAGTTCGCAGCACTGTGCCGATCCTTTCGCCGCGGTGGCTGACAACCGCCTTCGATCCGCGCCTTGTGGCCGGTTCTTTGTGTTCACCTACTAGACGGCTCTTGGCACAACCGACAACGACCGTATTAATGATTACACCAACATGACAGGCGATGCCAAAGCGGCGTGGGTGTGCGAGACCTTGGCCATCCAGCATGATGGCATCGGGCACGTGCTTTAATTTTGCTATTGCGGCCAGCACCGCTGGCGCCTCGCGAAACGACAAAAGCCCCGGCACATAAGGAAACGAAACTTCACGGCTAACAGTATGTTGCTCGATCACCTGCCGATCACGAATATCCCAAATAACGACACCCGCCAGACAACGCCCAGTGTCTCGAGGAAATGCAGCATCGACACCCGCCACGAATCGAATCTGCTTCGACTGAGCGGATGTGATCACCCGCGAGCTTAAGCGTTGCTGAATCTCGACCGCTTGCTTAGGAGTGACGGACCAGCGGTGGGGGGCTCTCGGTATTTTCATATTAACTGTCGCGGGTGATAGATGTCAGTTAGCTCGAAGATTCAAGCACATCCGAATAAATGCCCGAGGGCAGTGTACAATTCCTGCCAACGTATCGCACAGAGAGCAAGCACATGGTTGAAATTTCATGGGATGAGTTTGAGCGCGTGGAGCTTCGTGTGGGAACTATTATAGCGGCCGAAGATTTCCCAGAAGCGCGCAAACCCGCTTACAAATTACGAGCAGACTTCGGGGATCCTATCGGCATTAAGAAATCCAGCGCCCAGATCACACACCTCTATGAGAAGGAGGAGTTATTGGGGAAGCAGATCATCGGTGTGGTGAACTTTCCGGTGAAACAGATCGGACCATTCCGCTCAGAGTTTCTAGTGACTGGGTTCGGCCTGGAGGGCGGTGAAGTGGTGCTGGCGGTACCGGATAAGACGGTCGCCAACGGTCTCAAGCTGGCGTAGTGAGTCGCGCGAGCAGCCACAGTGCAACGCCGGTCGTGCGCGTTAGCACACGTGAACTTTTTGGGCTCCTCGCGATCGCGTTGTTGGCGCTTGTTGTTTCTGGAGTCAATCCCCATGACCGATTAACGTGGTTTCTTGAAGTATTTCCGGTTTTGATCGGGATCTCAGCGCTGGCCGTGTCTTATCGGCGCTTTCCGTTAACGACTCTGCTGTATCGTCTTCTTTTGATCCACGCCCTGATACTCATAGTTGGCGGCCACTATACTTACGCGCGGGTCCCGGCGGGGTTCTGGTTCCAAGATCTATTTGACCTCGGCCGCAACCACTACGATAGATTGGGGCATTTTATGCAGGGATTTGTTCCGGCAATTCTGGTGCGGGAGGTATTGCTGCGCACCTCGCCACTAGCAGCAGGGAAATGGTTGTTTTTTCTCGTCGTCTGCGTGTGTCTGGCGTTTAGTGCCTTCTATGAAATGATCGAGTGGTGGGCAGCCGTGCTTGGTGGCGACAGTGCCATGGAGTTTCTGGGCACGCAGGGCGATGTATGGGATACGCAATGGGATATGTGCTTGGCGCTCGTTGGGGCCATCACGGCATTACTACTTCTGCGGCGGCGGCATGACTTTGAGTTACGACGTATTATCTTATCTTGATATGACTTCGGTCAGCGATGCCGAGGGACCGTCTGATACTATTCTGATACTCTGAAGTTTGTGTAGGCCTTAAATCGTTAGTTAAATCACAGCGCTATCAGCTATCGAGTCGAGAGGCGGCCGTTGAAGCAATATCTTGATGTGGTCCGCGAGGTGCTTGCAAAAGGTACCCGCAAGGAAAACCGTACAGGTGTTGATACGCTGTCTACCTTCAATATCAACTATGAGATTGATTTGCGTGACGGTTTTCCCTTGCTCACCACCAAAGAGATCTCATGGAAGAACATTGTAGTTGAGAACCTGTGGTTTCTCTCCGGTGAGACTCATATCGGTTTGCTGCACAAGCACGGATGCAAGTTCTGGGATCCTTGGGCTAATGAGCAAGGTAAAGTCCCCAGTGCGTACGGGAATTTTTGGCGGCATTTCCCGATCCATGAAAACGGCAAGCCTGGCTTTAGCGACCAAATTGCTTGGGCTGTTGCAGAACTCAAGCGCAATCCCATGAGTCGGAGGTTGCTGATTTCGGCGTGGGCGCCTGGAAACGCTCAGAGCAGCGCGTTACCGCCATGCCACGCTCTATGGGTGCTTAATGTGCAGATCGATGAAAACGATGAACCTTACCTTTGTCTGCATCTCACACAACGCAGTTGCGACGTGGCATTGGGTGTACCGTATAACATCGCAGGGTACGCGTTTTTGTTAGAGTTGGTCGCGCGATTTTCAGACATCCCCACCGGGCTTTTCGCTCACACCCTTATCGATGCGCATATCTACACTGCTAAAGCAGATGGGTCCATGTCAGAGTATGACCATGTGCCCGGACTGGAACAGCAATTGAAGCGTGACATCCGTCCGCTTCCAAGATTAGTCATTGATTCCAGCATTCGTGCTTTGGAGGATATTAGGGCATTATTAGATGCCGATACTGAGACATTGGTTAACAATTTTCGCTTAGACGGATACAACCCCCATCCGCCAATCAGATTCAAGGTCGCTGTTTAGCCTAGATGTTGTACCAAAGATGCCAGGACGGTGAGGTGTTTTTGGTCTAAGTTGAACTACAGTGTCTCTCGAAAAACCACGGCCGGGCTAGATTCATGCGTGGGTTGATCGTTGCGGTCTCCCCGGAAGGTGTCATCGGCATCGATGGAAAAATGCCTTGGCACTATTCCGAAGACTTAAAGCGATTCAAGCGCATCACCATAAACTCCACCATCATCATGGGACGGGTGACGTGGGAGTCCATCGGCTCGAAACCCCTACCTGGACGGCGTAACATCGTCATCACCAGTCGAAAACTGACCGACGTGGAATGCTTTCCCGATATCCAGTCTGCACTGGATACCTGCTCGGGAACCGTTTGGTTCATTGGCGGAGCGCGGCTTTATCAAGAAGCGATCAATCATTGTGACCTAATGGATGTCACCTATGTACCTGATCGTATCGAGGCGCCTAATGCGGTTCACTTCCCGAAAGTAGAAGCCGGCGAGTGGGAGCTAGAGTCCGAGGAGACCAACGATAACGAACCCTCTCTTAGGCATTGCAGATACCGGCGAAAGTGATACGCTAGTCAACTGATCGCAAACTAAACAGAGGTGCTGCGAGATGGCTGTCGCGACTAAAGAGCAAAGAGTAGCCAAACCAACGAAGTCTGCCTTCCAGTGGGAAGATCCACTGCTGTTAGAAGAGCAGCTCACAGATGAGGAGCGCATGGTCCGCGACAGCGTGCGTAAGTACTGTCAGGACCGTTTAATGCCTCGAATTCTTGAGGCCAATCGTCACGAACATTTCGATCGTAAAATTCTTAATGAGATGGGCGAGCTTGGAATGCTGGGCTCCACCATTGAAGGCTATGGCTGCGCCGGTATGAGCTATGTTTGCTATGGCCTTATCGCCCGGGAGATCGAGCGTGTCGACAGCGGCTATCGGTCTGCCATGAGCGTGCAGTCGAGCCTGGTGATGTATCCCATCCATGCCTACGGCACCGAAACCCAGCGAGAAAAGTACTTGCCTAAGCTCGCCACCGGCGAGCTAGTTGGGTGTTTCGGTCTAACCGAGCCAGATCACGGATCCGATCCGGGCGGCATGAAGGCCCGGGCTCATAAGGTCGATGGTGGTTATTTGTTGTCTGGTTCAAAGATGTGGATCTCCAATTCACCGATCGCGGATGTGTTTGTGATCTGGGCAAAAGACGATGACGGTGTGATTCGGGGGTTTATTCTCGAGCGCGGTATGCAGGGAGTTACCACTCCAAAGATCGAGGGGAAGTTCTCTTTGAGAGCGTCCACCACCGGTGAGGTGGTGATGGATGAGGTGTTTGTACCGGAGGCGAATGCACTGCCCAATGTATCTGGACTTAAAGGGCCTTTCGGTTGTCTTAACCGCGCCCGTTATGGGATCGCTTGGGGCACCATGGGCGCGGCGGAGTTTTGTTGGCACGCGGCTCGCAATTACACACTGGAGCGCAAACAGTTTGGGCGGCCGTTGGCCGCGAATCAGTTGATTCAGAAGAAGCTCGCTGATATGCAAACTGAAATCACATTGGGATTACAGGCCTGTCTGAGGTTGGGGCGTATGTTTGACGAAGGGCTGGCGGCGCCCGAGGCCATATCTTTGTTGAAGCGAAACAATTGTGGCAAGGCGTTGGATATCGCGCGACAGGCGCGGGATATACACGGTGGAAACGGTGTCTCAGATGAATTTCATGTGATACGGCACGTCATGAATCTAGAAGCGGTCAACACTTACGAAGGCACCCACGACGTGCATGCGCTCATTCTAGGGCGCGCGCAGACAGGCATTCAGGCCTTTACCGCATAATCCGAGTCAACGGCGATAGCGCGTGAAATTTTTTGGTCCCTCTGGACTAGTGGTTGGCGCTCCCCAAGCAAACCGCGATGCGAAAAAACGCTAATGGCATCGAAGTGACCTACGAACGCTCCGGTAAACCGGAGGGCGAGGTGGTGATGCTTAGTCACTCGCTAGGTTCCAGTCTTGCGATGTGGAACCCACAGATGGACGAGCTGAACGCCAGCTTTCACACCCTGCGCTATGACACCTGCGGCCACGGCGGCACCGAAGTTGTGGACGGCCGCTACACTCTGGATCAACTCGGTGACGACGCGGTGGGGTTGATGGACGCCCTAGGTGTCGAAACCGTCCACTGGGTCGGGCTCTCGATGGGCGGAATGATCGGGCAGAATCTTGCCTTGCGCTATCCCGATCGTATGCAGACCCTGTCGCTATGTGACACCACTTCGATTATTCCCGACGAGGCACAACCCATATGGGCTGAGCGTATGGGGTTAGCACAGCAAGAGGGTATGGAGGCACTTGCCGATTCAACCATGCAGCGGTGGTTTACCGCTGCCTACCTTGACCTCGGTCCAACGTCAGTGCAGATGATCCGAGATCAATTTGTGAACACTGCGGTGGCCGGGTTTGTTGGCTGCTGTCACGCGATCCGTGCATTGGACTACCTGGACAAGCTTTCGCAGATCGAGATCCCCACCGCCATTGTAGTGGGCGCAGATGATCCTTCCACTCCTGTAGGCGCGTCCGAGGCCATGCACCAGCGCATTCGCGGCTCGTCATTTGCGGTGATACCTAATGCGGCACATCTTGCTAATTTAGAGCAGGCCGCACGGTTCAAGGGCATCTTGTTAGATTTTCTGACCGCTCACTAAAGCGGGCGAGCTAACGAGAACTTAGTCGCACTGGATCTTCGGTGGCGTGGCGCTGGTGACTGATGGACCGCCTGGGAACTGCGACGGATTTCCTTTATTCAAGGGGATAAGGGTTGCCAGCCACCCTGGTTGCGACGCTATACTGGCACTATCTTCGAGGGTTCCGACGCACGCAATCAGCATTGGCGGTGCTGAGCTTGAACGAGTTTCCCCAGTACTTTGATGAGGACCTCAGCGACGATGTCGCGGCAATTCTGCACGCCGCCGCACTGTTAGACAGTACCGAATACCTTGTATTTGAGCTTGCGTATAAGGATTGGTTTGGAGAGAAAGCGACCGACCAGCGGGTAGAACGGTATTTCACAAGGTACATGTTTGCAGAGGAGGTCCCTGTCTGGGTACGTCAGTACGCGCGAAAAGTTATCACCCTGAATCAAGAAGGAAAGCTAAATCCCAGAGCCTTGGGGGTGTATAAACCCCTGCCGAGTCGACGCATGATGTTAATCGGCAAGGTATATACTGGATTATTGCTTGCGGTTTTCCTTGGTTTAACCTATGCCGCATACAAAGAAACCGGATTATTCGGCAATTGGGGATCGTTTCCTCGAGAAACGAATTCCGACTATCGTCACGATCATCGTGCAATGCCTTGAGTGTTAGCGTAGCAGATAGGTTAGGGCAAGTGTCGACGGGCCAGGTATTCCATTGATTGCATCTCTAGTAGCCTACTGATAGTGCGTTCGAATGCGGCGGCAAGCCTGGTCCCCGTGTAAAGCTTGGGGGGTGATGTTTGCGCAGACACTATGAGGTTTACGTTTCTATCGTAGAGTTCGTCCACGAGGCTTATAAACCGTCTAGCCTGATCGTCCTGCTCTGGGCCCAGGACGGGGATCGCCGAGACAAAGATGGTATGAAAGCATTTGGCGAGCTCGATATAGTCATTCTGTGAGCGGCCATCTCCACATATTCTTTCGAACTCGATCCAGACCATGCCGTCAGTATGAAGCCTTGTATCGATGGTTCGACCATCGATTTCCAATTTCACATCTGGTGTGCCGGGGGAGGTCGCAAGTTCAGCAAATGCCGTGAGCATGTTCTGCTCAGTCTCATCGTTCAATGGTGAGCGGTAGATATTCGCCTTATCGAGTCGTCTCAGGCGATGGTCGATTTCACCATCGAGTTTCACCACAGCGGTATGGGCCTTGATGAGGTCGATGGCTGGCACAAAGCGATCACGTTGCAGGCCGCCCTGATAGAGCTTGTCGGGTTCGGTGTTCGATGTTGCTACTAAGATTACGCCGTTTGCGAACAACCCCTTCAGCAAGCCATACAAGATCATGGCATCGCCGATATCTGAGACGTAGAATTCGTCTAAGCAGATGATGCGAGTGGTTTGTGACATCCGAGCGGCCACTGTGGCTAGCGGATCTTGATCACGCGGAAGGGATTTGAGCTCAATGTGTACGGCGCGCATAAAGCGATGAAAGTGAATACGCTGTTTGCGCTCAAAGGGGAGGCACTGATAAAAGACATCCACTAGGTAAGTCTTTCCTCTTCCCACGCCGCCCCAGAGATACAGCCCTTTAATCGATGTTACTTGTGGGCCTCTGATTTTGGCCCATAATCTACTAGTCCACTTAAAAGGCGGTTCAGAAACATTGATTAGCTCATGGTATAGCCACTGTAACCGTTCGACTGTCTGTTCCTGGGCGGGATCGTGCACAAAATCTGGGCGGGCGAGATCGGCGTTATAGCGGTCCCGCGGCGTGATCATGTGGGTACAAAAAAATAACCATCTAGGCATCCGTGCCATAGATGGGTCAAGCAAAGGAGGAGGGTTATTTTATTGTTGTCGCGTCGAAAAGCCTGTCTGTGCTGTTCTATGTTTATTTTGTACACTATAACCCAACTAGGACATGAAATCAATACCTTAAGCAAAAAAGTTCGAGTAATTTATCATATAGTTCTTAATAGAGACTAAGCTATTGATCTAGTTGAGAAACTTTGTCCTTTGGGGGCTCGCCGAATAGTCACACCAACACCGTGGCGCCGGATTCCAGCGAGCGCGATGCGGTCACAATGCCGTCCAGATCGGCATACAAATGATGACCCGGTGTAAAGGTAACCCCGGCGAACATCACGGGTATGTCACCTTTGCCTTCGCCCCGTTTGTAGCTTTTCCGAGGTGAAGTTGCCAGGGCCTGAATGCCTATGGGCAATGCCCTGACAAGCTCAATGTCGCGGATGCAGCCATAGATCAGAACACCTTCCCAGCTTGACGCCACTGCCAGCTTTCCCATGGCGTCCCCCAGCAGCGCGCAGCGTAGCGATCCCCCTCCATCGACGACCAACACCCTACCGTGTCCCGATTGCTTAAGTCTTTCGCGGACTAAGGAATTGTCCTCGAAGACCCGAACCGTCACAATCATGCCGTGAAACTTACTCCGTCCCCCGAAGTGTCGAAAAATAGGCTCGGCCACCTGCAAGTCG
This sequence comes from Gammaproteobacteria bacterium, assembly GCA_029861795.1. The sequence goes on from JAOTYS010000105.1 coordinate 10,287, forward strand.
TTTTCGTATTCATCATAAAGGTCAGCGGTGTTTAGTGACATTTGCCCCCCTGTTGGCACTTACACGAAGTGGTGCCGAGCAGTTAAACAACTACATGCGGCCGCACCTCTGCGGCGGCGGTTGCATCGCCATGGCCTGGATGTGAGTGTGGCATTGGTGTCATCGTCGAGCTGCGGTAGCGTCGCGTAATGCACGATATAGACTTCATTTCTCGTTCAAAGCCTGAAATCAGGCATGTAGAGATTGTCGCACAGTCGCGGCTGTTTCGCGTGGAGCGACTGGATCTACGATTCTCAAATGGCCGTGAAGTCCAGTTTGAGCGCCTCGCGAGTTCGTCACGGGGGGCGGTGTTAGTACTCCCCTTTGTGGACCCGGATACGATGCTGCTGGTGAGAGAGTATGGCGCCGGGGTTGACCGTTACGAACTGGGGTTTCCCAAAGGCCGTATCGAAGAGGGCGAAACCGCAGCAACCACCGCGAACCGCGAAATCATGGAAGAGATCGGCTACGGCTCGCGAAAATTGACGCCGTTAAAGTCATTGTCGCTCGCGCCAGGCTACTTTAGTCATCGCACCGAAGTAATACTCGCCGAAGAGCTTTATGCCGCCCATATCCCTGGAGACGAACCGGAGGATCTCGAAGTGGTACCGTGGCCGGTTGCAAAGTTTCAAGAGCTGCTTGCGCGGGAAGATTTCACGGAGGCACGCAGCATTGCGGCGTTGTATTTGGCTACCACCATGATTCACAAGTAAGGAGCGGGGACCTAGTGGTAATATCAGATGAGTTGCGTGCCAACATGGAATCAGTGATCGAGCTTGCGGGTCAAGCTGGCGACCGGATCCTTGAAATCTACGATAGCGAATTTGAGGTAGAACAAAAGGCTGACCAGTCTCCGCTGACACTGGCCGACAAGGCGGCACACGATTTGATCGTGAGTCGCCTTCGAGAAATTACACCCGAACTCCCAGTGCTGTCGGAAGAGGGCGCCGGGATAGAGTATGCAGAGCGGGCACGTTGGCAACGCTATTGGCTGATCGACCCGCTCGACGGTACCCGCGAGTTCGTCAATCGTAATGGCGAGTTTACCGTGAACATTGGATTGATTGAGGGCGATGCGCCGGTGATGGGTGTGGTGCATACCCCGGTCAAAGGCATACACCACTGGGCGGTGCAAGGTCATGGGGCATACCGGCGTAACAGCGACGGCGTGGATCATAAGATCGAGGTACGCCCGTATCACGGCGGTCGGGCCAAGGTCGTCGCCAGCCGCTCCCATGCAAGGGGTAGCGCATTAGCCGAATTCACGACACGCCTGGAACAGCGAGAGGGACCTTACGATACGATCAATATGGGCAGTGCGCTGAAGCTTTGTCTGATCGCCGAAGGCGCGGGCGATGTGTACCCACGGCTAGGTCCCACCTCGGAATGGGATACTGCGGCCGCGCAATGTGTAGTCGAGGAGGCTGGCGGTCAGGTGACGGATTGCAAAGGTAGCCGGTTAGTCTATAACAAGCCGTCGTTACTCAATCCCTGGTTTATCGTAAGCGGAAATAGTTACGGCTGGAT
>JAOTYS010000553.1 GCA_029861795.1 Gammaproteobacteria bacterium
CATTGTCCACTTCGGGCATACCCCATTCGGAACTTTCCGCTGCAATCACAAAATCACAGGCCATTGTCACTTCCAGACCGCCACCCAGTGCGAATCCTTCTACTACCGCGACCGTAGTCTTATCCAACTCTTCTATTTTCTGGGCAAACTGTTGGTAATATCGGATGCGTCGCATTACTTGATTAGGATTCCCCCATAACCCATGGTGCATTTCCACCAGGTCATCGCCGCAGCAAAAATATCCGCCTGCCCCACGAAAGATTACTACGTGAAGATCATCCTTCGATTGCACTTCCTCGACGGCCGCGACCATCTCGTCGGTCAAGGTAATTGTTAGCGGATTAAGTTTCTTTGGAGGATTCCAGGTAATGTGAGCGACCCGATTTCCATGGGTGTAACGAACATCGACCTCTTTGAGACCACTAGAACCTTTAGGCACAAACGCGGGTACGGATTGTCCTTTCGACATGTGACTATTCTCCTATTAATTAAGAGCAGTCGGCCGCTAATCGACCTTTGACTAGCTATTGGATCAAGTTGATGTGTCGGCTTGCCTGCGGATACTTCGCCGAAATACGCTTTTAGCAAAGCGGTAACGTCACTTGCGTTGTTGAACTCACTATACAGATAGTGGTAAAAAATTCAACCGGGTAAAGGGATACGGTCGATTGCTACACTCAGCAACACCACCGCTCAGGCTGAGCTGTTACGCTCTAGAGCGATAACCAAACGCGAGTGCATTGAGACAAGGAAAATGTAAGCCAGAAGCGAATGCTTGATCTCGGTACAACATTGATTGCAGCAGTTGAGCGCGACCCTAAAGCTACGGCTATCGTCGACCGCAAAATACGCCTGAGTTACGCGCAGTGGTGGGACAAAATCTGTTGCGTCGCCACTGGGCTGCGCAACATCGAACTGACACACGGCGATCACGTAGTTGTTGTGCTACAGAACCGCTGGGAAATGGCCACGTTTCATTGGGCCTGTCAGCTCTGTGGCATCATCATCACACCCATCAACTGGCGCGCCAATCCCGATGAGGTCGATTATGTTATCGGGGACAGCGAGGCCAAGGCCGTGGTGTTTCAAGATGTCTCCTCCCACGTCATCAGTCAAGCGGCCCGCACGCAAAATATTCCCCGAATTGCAGTGGATGATTCAGCAGGGAGTACGCTCGGTTTCGACGACCTGCTTAGCTCAAGCCCGACCATTGACTCACCCCAGGCCAGCGCCGACGACATTTCGCTGATGCTTTATACGTCGGGCACCACGGGTCGTGGCAAAGGCGTACCCAGACGCCACCGCGCCGAGCGCGCGGCCGCCGTTGCCCATGTTGCGCAAAATCAATACGGTTATGCGGAGACCACACTTGGTGTTATGCCGCTTTATCACACCATGGGTGTGCGATCTTTATTGTCCATGGCACTGATCAACGGTTGCTTTGTATGCCTGCCACAATTCGACGCTAGTAAAGCCCTCGCCCTGATTGCAACTGAACGTGTTACCAATCTTTATCTGGTCCCAACGCTTTACCACGATGTACTGGCGGATGATGCATTCTCAAGCACCGATATTTCTTCGGTACGCAAGTTGGGTTTCGCCGGCGCTCCGATGACCGATGGTTTGTTAAAACGATTGGTAAATGCCTTCAAACCAGAGCTATTCGTCAACCACTATGGCTCGTCGGAAATCTACACCTTTACTATTTGTCCTGATGCACCGGCCAAACCCGGTTCAGCAGGAAAAGCAGGACTCAACCAACGCATCCGCGTAGTACGCATCGGTTCTGAAGATCCCAACGATACTGTAGGCGTTGGCCAAGAGGGAGAAATCATCGCTGCGCTCACTAGCGATGAAGCCTTTGAAGGTTATTGGCGTCGCCCCGATGCTGACACCAAATCACTTCATGCGGGTTGGTATTTCACCGGAGATATTGGTTACGTCGATGAGGACGGTGACCTATTTGTCACAGGAAGAGTGGATGACATGATCATCAGCGGCGGCGAAAACATCATGCCAGTAGAAATCGAGAGCATCTTATCGCTGCATCCCGCGGTTGCCGAAGTCGCAATAGTGGGTCTAGCAGACGAACGGCTAGGACAGAAAGTGACGGCGTTCATCAAACGTCGGGGAACCGTCGACGCGGCCGCACTGGACGGCTTCTGTCGTGAGTCGGACCTGGCAAATTTCAAACGCCCAAGACAATATGTTTTCGTCAAACAGGTACCCAAATCACCAGTGGGTAAGATTCTAAGAAGATTGTTGGTGGCTGGTGAATACGAAGCAGACTAACTTCGAAAACCCACGCTCCGTATCTATCAGAAGCTTATGATACCTTCGGTAAGCTACTAAGTGCCGAGCACATGCGAATAACGCACAGTATGTGAAAAAACTGACATTACGGTAGGTTCGAGCAAGTGATCCTTCCACAATCCGGTTGCCGTCATCGTGAATCGTTCGCGTGTGCAGAACAAGAGCCGCCCCTTTTCGCTCTGTCGCCACAATGCGAGAATTAGACAACTAACGAATTCGCAGGAGGAGACGGGAATGGCGCTGGGCGATGATGTTGTCATTGGCGTGTCCATCAACAACGTCACCGGGATAACCGGTAAGGCCTATACGATCCACGATCTGATCCATGCCGGGGTGGAAGCGGAGGCGATGGGGATCGACGCCGTCTGGGTGCACGATGCGATGATGGGCCGGAGGACCACGGCTGCCTATTGCCCGATTAACGCTCTGACCGCAATTGCGGGGCAGACAAAGAAGATCAAGCTTTGCACCGGCATTTTGACTCCCCAGGTCCGCAACCCGGTTTCGACCGCAAATCAGTGGGCGACCCTATACGAAATCTCCGAAGGCCGTGCGATTATGGGCGTCGGCATGGGGGCAGGCACGCCGACGCTGATCAAGCGCGAATTCGAAGGCCTCGCGGCACTCAAGCACGGCACAGATCTGAATCCCGCCGAGCTCTACAAAAAACGCGGCAAGGTGTACGACGAATGCCTCGACGTGATGCGTCGGCTGTGGGCGGAAGACAAGCTGACCTACAAGGGCGATTATTTCAGCTTTAACGAAATCACCCTTGGCTACGCGCGCCCGTCCGAAGTACCGCCCGTCCTTGTCGGTTCCGGCAACTATTTCCCGACCCAG
>JAOTYS010000106.1 GCA_029861795.1 Gammaproteobacteria bacterium
CCCTGGCTCAATAAGCTTGAGCGTAATCCGATCGGTCAATCCTGCTGCCTTTATAGCGGTTGCTGCACGCTCTAGCGATTGCCTTTCTACATCAACGCCGACCACTCGTCCGGCATTCAGCTCACGCGCTAATATAAGGCTGGCACCACCAACTCCACACCCCAAATCCAGAACGTCGCGACCCTCCGCGGACAGCCCATGCATGATTTGTCGTACCTCTTCTGCGCCGCCGGGCGAGAGAAATCCTTCACCATACGCAGACTGCATACCGTCCAGAATGGAGTCGCTGTATTGTCTGTCGTACGCCATTTCAGATTTACCGCGGATCCGTTTTGTCCCGGCCTCGGGTAGGGCTAAGTCCGCTGTGGCCACGCCGAAATAATATCAGTAGCCCTACAGAATACTCTAGCTAGCATTCTTAGGGCCATCTGCGGATTCTATGGGAATATCACTCGATGGGCTTGGCAGACGATCAAACGTGAAAATCCCCGCTCTATCGGATAGACTTTATTGTTGAATCTACCGGTATCCGTGGTCAAAGGTAGAAACACGCGTTCATGAAGGGCTTACGAAAAACCACTTTAGCCATGAATCATTATTTGGGGCACAACATCATGGGTACGAAACTCAAAGTAGCGGTAGCGCTTGCTATCGGATTGGCCTACCCCTATGCGGTCAGCGCCAACAAAGATAGAGTTGACGGACAGATCGACACTATCACACAGATGTTACAAACCCACCCGGAGATGGTGATCGACCTCACAGCGAAGAGTGGCGAGTACTGTCTTAACACATGGAAGGTCGGCGGAGGTCACATGACTCATTACGCCACTGATCCCTCCAGCACTACCGAAGATGTCATTGACTTTGTAAAGGCCGACTCCTTTACTGGGAATATGGACTTGGACAACCTCCCACAACTTCCAGCTGAGCTCGGAGACATGGAACCCAACAAGTGGTATTACCTCCCGACCGGTTCCTATGATCCACATCATCAGACGAAGTTTCCGTTTCCTCTGCTGATTAGATCAACAAACGTACAGTAACTCGCCCTCTTAACCAAAAAAAAAAGAGGGTCGCCCTTTCGGGCGGCCCTCGCAAATGTGGGTGCAGACACCACCACAAAGGTGCTGTCTAGAATTTAAGGGCATCCGAAGCTTTCGTCGCCACCGAGCCGTTGCCGATCGTCGCTTCTCCCAATTCCCTCAGTAACTTTCGAGCTGGTTCGCCTTTATCAAAGTCATTAGCATAAATCTTGAGAATAGAGATTGTCTTTTGAAGATTATCTCTTAACGAATCCTCAACACGGATGCGCCATTCAGAATCGTCATAGTAGCGTGGTCCAAAATTCATCGTAATGCCTCACACTGAACGGTTTTGGTCAAATCGATTCTCCGTCCGCGTCCGCTGTACAATCATGCAGCGCCTGCCCGGATGCAAACGATCGACACCCCCACCATTTAAAGCCATTTATCTGCAACAGGGAGCCCCGCAAAACCGGGACCAGTCCCCACCTAGGGCCGTAACTTACCGCCGCCTGCAGAGCTTGACTATTGTACTAACGGACAATATTGCCACGCCTACGCCCTTTAATCCTGATCAGGAGGGCCGTTTCATCAGTAACCAGAATGTTAAAAACTGTGTCATCCCTCCATAAAACTCGACGAACACAAAGCTTTGCTATCTGTCGCACGCGGGGTGTGCAGGCGAATGAAGTAGGATAGGATCTGGTTACAATATCGCCCCCAAAATTCTGGAAAAACATGTACGCAAATGGCCATGGATCATATCTATAGCATGACGGTAAAAATGTTCGGCTCAGAAGCTGAACTAACATTTGAAACTCCCGAAGAGCCATGGGCAACTTCGGGGCACGATTGGGGGCTGCGACAACGATGGGGGTCAGCTACGCACTGTGCTGATGCATCGTCCCGATCCAGAGTTCAACATCATCGACCCAACAAACGGAGCATCACTCCGCCAGGTGCCGGTGACCACACCAGAGAGGCCCTGGAGCACAATTGTGATTCTGTAGACTGATCTCTTTTAGCTTCCGAATGTGGGAATCACACATTGAAGTGCTGGAGGGCGGTCGAACCCAACTCGTCTCTATCAAATCCGGCGACAAGTCTCTTCCGTATTCAGAGGTCGTGAGTCTATGGCAAAACGATAAGAAATTTCGTGACTTCTTTATTGCACTCCTGACTTGTGCGCCATTTGCGGCCTACCTGTGGGAGACACCTCCGGTCACTAAATCCACCATGGGCAGGCCGTTTGAGTTCGTGGTGGTTGATAGTCCTGAGCTTGCTAGTGCACCGTCCGATCATCTCGCTTTCGCGAGCTATTTCGAATCGGCAGACTCAGATGAGGGGATAGTCTCGTTTCCGAATCTCGGCGGAGACGCGTTTCTAGTAGTCCCCTGTCCTCGAGCAGACTTCTCTGCATACCCTCATATCGCAGCATTCTCACGCGAAGCACCTAAAGCCCAACAACATGCGCTATGGAAGCGTGTGGGGAAGACGCTTGAGCAACATTTATACGATCAACCTGTTTGGCTAAGCACATCAGGGCTAGGGATATACTGGCTCCACATCAGACTGGATTCACGCCCGAAGTATTATAGTTTTGCCCCGTACAAGAAAGCCGTGTAGTGTCGTGCTACGCTCGGTGCGTTGTAGCATTCGAAATGATCTAAAGAAAGACCCGGACCTCTTTTGCGTTTAGATTGTGACCAGCTTTGAATCTAAGCACGTTGTAATACCTTTCATTTCCGCTGCGAGAACCTATCTCTTTGTTCTTTGTCCCATCCGAATCAGCGACGACTTTACACACAACGTTTCCGACCCCCCACAGGTTGAAAACATCTCAGCCATTTGCTGAAACCAGCGAAATTCATATCTACATACAAGGATCGAATTGATGAGTATTTGAGGCTAATCAACAACTTCCAACCCCAATACTTGCTCGATCGGTGACACGCCTACAGCTGCGAAAAACAGCGGGATTGACTCAGATCATGTTTAGCTTGCGTATTTTTTGTTACTAAGCCCCACGGGGCTTAGATATTCCGAAGGCGAATAAATGATTCGCGTCAGATGGGAACGACAAACATAAGCGCCGCAGCATGCTCAACGAAGCAAGCAAGTGCACTGCTGAGTTCCAGAGATGAGCTGTCGGGGACACATGACAGAGCGATGTCTACCCATCATAGTAACCGATCGGCTCTGATCCCTTTAAGCCGGAATTGTGTATGGTTCCCTCTGCAGTTACTAGTCCTCGCAAATACGGCAGAGAGAAACAATAAAGTGTTTTTGGAGTCTAATTGTTATGCCTCTTGGAACGCTCGATACCGCGACCGGCTTGATCTACCAGGCAACGGGACCTGAGGACGCTCCGGTTGCGGTCTATCTGCCTGGAGTACATGGGGACTGGACACCCAACCTAGCTGCTCGCCCGTTCTTGACCAGAGAGATCCGCTTGATAGAGGTCGCATACCCACGGGTGCAAGATTGGGAGCTTGCTAACTTCGCCGATTCCCTCGAGGAGTTGCTCGATAACCTAGGCGTTGGCTGCGCTCACTTGATCGCCGAGTCTTTCGGCTCGCTCGTCGGGTGGAAAATGGGGTTGACCCGGCCGGAACGAGTGCAATCTCTTCTTCTTGTGGGGGGATTCACACAACCCCCTGCGTTCGGCCTGGCGACCTCGGCCAAATGGGGCTTGTGGTGTTTACCCACAACCATTCTAGAGAAAGGCATTGACGCTTATGTGCTGTATAAAAGCGGCAAGGGGGAGCAGCGTCTGGGACGGGATCAAGATGTTGCGCCGTATCCCGCAGTTCGCACACCGCTGGGAAAGCTTGCAACGGCAAATCGAATGGCCATTATCGAGCGTACCGATGTTCGCGGGCAGCTACATAGAATTACCCATCCAGTTCGCTACCTTGGCGGTGAGACCGACTTCGTCATTCCGATCCGGCGCGAGCTGGAGACCCTCAAGAGACACTTGCCCGAGCACTGCAAGTTTGAGAGTCATTTAATCGAAGGCGGACCCCATGCGGTAATCGCGTCGCATCCCAAACGTACGGCAGAGACGCTCGCGCGCTGGGTATCCGAAATCGATCTATCACGAAAAGCATCGTCGGAACATCGTGGGGACAGTTAAAGCAACGCATGTCTGCGAGCGCGGAGCTGACATGGAACAGGTGTTCCCAGGTCAGCGCCAGCGATTTCGCACGTTCCTTTCGATATGCTTGACTGGCTGGCTCAGAGCGCTGTGGCTGCGACTCGCGACTGCGTCCTGGAAGAAGGAAATTGAGGGCATTGAGGTGCTGGATGAACGTCTGGCTCGAAAACAGGGTAGCATCGTCGCGTTCTGGCATGGCAAATACATCACGCTGTTCGCGCTGCTGCGGGGACGCCATGCGTGCAGTTTTGTCAGCTCTTCGCACCGAGGCTCGTTGATTGCCGATATATGCCGGCGATTCGGCTACGTGCCAGTACAGATCCCCGATGAGAAAAGGCACGACAAACTGAACTTTATGAGAGAAGCCCTCGGCAATTTTACGGCAGGAGCGATAGCGGTGGATGGGCCACTCGGTCCGTACCACTCGGTTAAGCGCGGTGCCGTGAAGCTCGCCTCGGATCTCGGGTACGCAATTGTGCCGGTGTCTGTTGCATCGAGGCGAACACATATGCAATCCAAACGGTGGGACAAAATGGAGATCCCGAAGTTGTTTACTCGCGTGTCAATGGTGGTCGGGACACCAATGACCATACCTGAGAACCTAACCGAACAAGCGGTGCGCGCCTGGAGCGAGAAGCTCCACGACGTGCTGGCAGAAATCGACAAGTACGCTGCGGAGAAAGTCCAACGATAGATGGGGAACAATGTCGGCAGTTGTTCTGTCCAGCGTTTGCGCGGCGTACCGTTGCTATGGAATCGTGCTGTCCTTAAGTGTACGTTACCTCCACGCGCATAGAATAGATGAGGCCGTTTCATGACACCGCTCAGAAGAGTTTGCATCGTTTCGCTGTTGCCCTTAGTGGGGGGCATTGACGCGATGGGACAACAGTCCGATGAACCGGTGCAACTTCCTCCCCCTATCCTCGATGGTGAGTTGTCCGTTGAGAGCGCCCTTCAGCGACGCCGATCGGTCCGAGAGTTCGCACGCGCCCCCTTATCATTAGAAGACGTTTCGCAGATCCTTTGGGCTGCTCAGGGCGTTACCGAAAGACAAGGATTAAGGACAGCACCATCAGCGGGTGCCCTCTATCCTCTCGAGGTCTATCTTGTCGCTGGTGACGTCGAACAGCTCGAGCCTGGTATATATCGATATCGCGAAAATGCGCATGAATTGGTGTTGATGCTTGAAGGGGATTACCGTAAGCGTTTGGCTTCGGCGGCTCTTACTCAGTCTTGGGTGCACCGTGCCCCCGCGGTAGTGGTGATCGCAGGTGTCTACCAACGCAGCGCCCGGAAGTACGGCCAGCGAGCACATCGCTATGTGCATATCGAGGTGGGACACGCCGCGCAGAATGTGTATCTCCAGGCCGTGGCACGGGGTCTTGGGACAGTGCTTGTCGGCGCTTTCGACGATACCCGGGTGCAAAGGGTTCTCGAGCTTCCCGCAGATCACATGCCACTCGGTCTTATGCCTGTTGGAAAGACGCGATAATGAACCTCCATTCGACAGCACTGGCCACAAGGTACTATTGAGCGCTTTGCGACCTCACACGACCGTCCCCACCGCCAAACTCTTTCAGACCACTCGCCCTCACTGCTGATGCATAGGCTTGTAGCACACCCAGTTACACGAATCGGCGCCCATGCTCTATCGAGCGCTCGCTGACTTCGTTGTTCTGGTTCACCTCGGCTTCATCATCTTCGTGGTGTTCGGCGGGCTCCTGGCATTGAGGTGGGGCTGGGTGCCTTGGTTACATCTTCCTGCGGCACTCTGGGGGGCGGCAATCGAGTTTTTCGGGTGGTTCTGCCCGTTGACACATCTCGAGAACCGGCTACACCGCGCTAGTGGGGCGGCGGACTACACAGGAGGCTTTATAGAGCGGTACCTCCTTCCGCTGATCTACCCGGTAGAGTTCACGCGCGAGCTACAACTTCTTCTTGGGGTCTTGGTCGTCGGAGTCAATGTTCTAGTCTACGGGCTTGTCCTGCTGCACCGTATGCGTCGAGCTCATCGGCAATGACAGGTGATCGCACAAGCAAGCACTCCGCAGCCAGAGAGTAAATGATAGATCCAACAATGGATTCACTCATGCATTCCCTGGCACTGCGTACATATGTAACTGCTTCGACCGCCTATCTTGATCTGCGTGATGGGGCCACCGCAACGCGGGCAATGATCGCCCTTTTGCCGATGCGGAATGAGATAAGATCGAGGCAAACGATCGGAGTCAGCGCCACACTCGATTGCTTTCATAAGAACACCACGCATTTTCCCATAGATCCTATCCATTGTGTTTCGATCGAGCCCGCTTACCTTCCTCTTAGGGTGAAGGCGTGCCTGGAACAGAATCTCGTCCGAGTATATGTTCCCGATGCCGCCGATCACTGTTTGGTCCATAAGAAAGGATTTGACAGTGCCCTTAGCGCTTGACAGGAGTTCTTCAAATGTTTTCGACGTTAATTTAGGGTCGAGCGCATCCTCGCCAAGATTCTTGGACATGATGAACTGAGTCGCATTATCAACCAGGTCGACCCTGCCCAGAAGCCGCACGCTGTAATAGCCAAGGTGATAGCCGTCGCTAAAGGTGAATATGAGACGATCAAACTCTGGTGCTTCGTCGACAGATTTGAAGTAGTGCAATGAGCCGCTCATACCGAAATGCATGGTCAGCCATTTGCTATTGTCGAGGTTTATGAAGAGGTACTTACCGTGGCGCCGCACAGCTCTGAATCGTCTGCCCTTAACCGTCGCTCCCAATGCTTTGGTAGATACTTTTCCGAGTATCTTAGCGTTGCGCACGGTGACCGATTCAACACGTTTATTCAGGGACGTGCGTGCAACATAGCGCTTGAAGATCTCAACGTCCGGCAATTCAGGCATTGAGACTCATACACTCGAGTTTTCAATCCTATTGACCAACCTCGGGCTCGCTCAAATCAACCTCGGTGCGCTAATCAATCTTTAAAAAGGGGTAGCGTCGCAGTGTCTCGCGGGTCCAGAGTGATAACCCTGCTCGCTGATTGACGGTCTCTATTGCCACGATGGCGTCCGGATCATCAAACGTAATCTCTCCGGACATGCCCTCTCCTTTGAGCTGCTCCATAAGGTAATGATCGAGAAACTGCTCTTCATGCTGGCTTGCAAGCTTTCCCTTGAAGCCCCGGCGGTGCATGCGAACATGAAATCCCTTACCGGTGAGCTGTGGCACCCATGACTTCACGAGCAACTGGGCCTTTTCTTCAAACTCTTCCGGCGTTTGAAAGGTAAGAGTCTCTTGTGCCGGTACTATTCGGCCAATAAGCGCCCGCGCTTGCGGTTCCTTATCAAAAAGACTGCTCAGCTCACTTAGCAACTCATGACTATCAGCGACCTTCATGACGAAGACATTGTAAAAGTTGGTCTTGGCGATGTGACCAAACTGAGCGAGCAGTTTCTTCGATTGCTTGTACGTATGCTCCGGAACGCTGACAACGACATTCCAGTCTTTCATATTTAACCCCTATATAAAGTGACCGTATTAGTTTGCCTACCTGGCATGTCGGCGCTGTGTACGACTGATACTCCCGACTGTACGAACGACCTCATCGTCCGACAACGGTGGGCGGCAACGCAATCGATTCCACGCAAGCAACAGCTCCATTACAACGTCTTCATCCACACCATGCCAGAGAAGATGGCCGGAGAGCGAAGCGATGGTATTGTTGCGCTCGCCCTCTTTGACGTTTTCGCGCGCGAGGTCGTGCCAATAATTGACAAAATGATGACGTTTCACGCTTTGCTCCGTAATAGCTTCAAGCAGCCACGCCGGCATTGGCGCAAGATGCACATGCTCAGGATCGCGATTTGCTACCCAGGTATACTGTTTACCCCATGGGTGCAGCGAAGGTGGGGCAACGATATAACCACCATCACCGCGCAAATCGATGCCTGGCCAGATGGCCACCTTGTTACTGATCATTCCACCTGGGTGTGCGAAATAGATATGGCGCCCACCTCCCCCACTAGTAGCTTCTACTGTTCGTCGCAGTGGACCATGGATCTTCTCCAGTTCCCGCAGACTTTCATCACCACCATGTTTGGGATCAATGTCCAAAACCAGGAACCCCGATATCTCCCCCGTGACAATGGCGATGTTTGCGTTTGGTCGATGGCGCAGCCATTGGCAGATCTGGGTGGAATCGGCACGACGGCACTGATACCCCTGCCAACGAATAGCCGGGCGTTTATTTTGTGGTCGCAGCGGGATCACTGACCAGCCACGGCGCTGATAACCTAGGGCGGCGACAAGAACGGCGTTATTGTTCATGGTGTGTTCTTGACGAGCTCACAATCGGTCGAGAATGCTGGTCATTTGGAGGATTTGTCGAACCGTTCGAATAACCATATTGAAAATTAAAATTCGTTGTGCCATATGACGCAATGATCTCAATCAAACCTCCGGTTCCTAATGTGCATTTAGGCTTTCTATAATAAGGCTTTAGAAGTTATCAGTTACAATACTTGTTTACTGCGAGTAGTGACAAATAATCGAAACATAGGGAGACCCATTGTGCGTGCGATTGTTGTTAAAGAATACGGCCCAATACACAGCCACGTAGTTGAGCAAGTGTCAGACCCCTCCCCTGAGCCAGGGCAGGTTTTGGTAGACATACACGCCATTGGTCTCAACTTTCCGGACGTGCTCATGTTGGAAGGCAAGTATCAGAACAGGCCTTCCGAACTTCCTTTTGTACCAGGGCGAGATGCGAGCGGATTGGTGATCGACGTCGGTGACGGCGTAACAGGCTTCAAGCCGGGCGACAAGGTGTTAGTGCAGGTGTTCAGCGGTGCCTTTGCTGAGAAGGTTGCCGCACCTCAAGAGCGCTGCTGCCCCATGCCGGACAGCATGAACTTCGTCGATGCGGCAGCCATGATCACCACCTATCGGACCGCCTATATTGGTGTGGTAGTCCGCGGTCAGATACAACCCGGAGAAACCGCGTTGGTGACGGGTGCCGCGGGCGGTGTTGGCGTAGCTGCGGTCCAGCTGCTCAAAGCCAAAGGGGCGAACGTCATTGCAGCAGTATCTACACCGGAGAAGGCGAGGTTTGCCGTAGACAATGGTGCAGACCACGCGATCTACACCAACTCTGACGACCTTAAGGCCGCGTTTCGCGGCCAAGTCGAAAAAGTGACAGGGGCGGCACAAGGTCGCGGTTGTGATCTCGCCTACGACACCGTCGGTGGTGATGTGTTCGACGCTTGTTTACGTGTGCTCAAATTTGCCGGCCGGCTGGTTATTGCAGGTTTCGCCAATGGGCAGATCCCTGCAGCCAAGGCCAATTATCTGTTGTATAACAACTTAACGGTGATGGGCGGGCCATTAGACATCAACTTCAAAATGGCCTACCCAGTGATGCAGCAGGCCATGGCTGAAATCAATGACCTATACACCCAGGGCAAGCTCAAACCTACGGTTATGCGAACTTACCCCCTTGAAGACTTCAAGACAGCCTTTGACGTGATTACCGGGCGACAGGTGTTAGGAAAAGTTGTGCTGACCATCGATCGATGACGTCTGTTCGTCTTCAAGAGGTCAGATTTGTTGCCCCCCCGCCGACCGATGCACACCTGAAGGCGTGCCACGTGTAGGTTCCCCTTCAGGGGAACACCATGATCCCTGGACTCTAGATTGTGCGACTGAAGTCGCACTTACCGTTAGATCTTGTTGTGCCGATCAACACCCCGCGATCGTGGTGTCATACGATCCAACCGTTCTGTTCTACATACTGACGTAGCCGTTGGCTGGCGATGAGTAATCGTTCCGTTGGCTCACACAAACTGACTCGCAGCAACCCCGCTGCGCTGGGCCCAAAGCCATCACAAGGCAATACCGACACGTTGTGTTGCGTCAGAAACCCCTGGGCAAACTTTTCGCCCGACACGTTCAATGCGCTGATATCCAAAACGACGAACATTCCGCCGACAGCGCTGTGTACGATTACTCCCGATATACCATCGAGCGCACTTAGAAACGACTTCGCTCGTCTTTGCATCGTCTCATGAACTGTAGCGGCTATTTTGCGTTCGGTTCGAAGGGCTACTACAGCTGCGTCCTGAATAAACGGAGGCAATCCGTAGGACATACACATGGAAAGGTTATAAAGATGTCCCGAGAGCCTTTTTGGACCAACGACCCAACCCATGCGCCAACCGGTCATCCGGTGGGATTTAGAAAGACTGGATACGCTGATGCATACCTTATCGGCCCCAGAAAGAACACAGGGACTGGTGAATTCACCGAGTTGTGTTAGCGTGGCGTATACCTCATCGCAAATCACCCAGATGTCCCGGTCGACACAAGCTTGCACAATGGGTTTTAGTCGGTCACGAGTGTAGATCGCTCCGGTTGGATTGTTCGGTGAATTAATGACGATGGCTCGAGTATTTGGCGTGATTGCGGCGATCACGTCGTCCGGATCTGGTTGGAAGCTATTTTCGGATTTGGTCTCGACACTGGTCAACCCAGCGCCAGTTGCGGTAAAGGTTGCGGGATAAGTTGTGTAATAAGGTTCCAGCAATAGAACATCATCACCTCCCTCAAGCAAACATTGCGCAACCGCGAAGAGTCCGTTTTGCGCTCCGACAAATACTGAACATTGCTCCTTATCAACAAATTGTCCAGTAATGGCGTAGTGGTGCTCGGCGATGGCTGCCCGCAATTGTTCTTCCCCACTAGTTGCCGTGTAGTGGTGTCGGCCACTGCGTAAGCTATCGATTGCTGCCTGAACAATAGGCTCAGGGGTACGTTCGCCAGTTTCTTGTCCAACACTAAGCACGATAATGTCCTCGCCCGCGTCCCGCCGGATGATCGCGTCATAATGAACGCCCCACGCATCGACGCTTTCCCCTGAAATGCGATCGACCAAAGTAGAATACTTCACGGCAAGGTCCTGAATGTTGTATACGTCATGATTTCTCAGAGCGCTCTTGTACCTTAAATCACCCATAAAAAATAGTCTCTTGTAATTTCTGGATCGACTACGCAGACTTCAGGCCAAGTCGCAATGCAGGGGAATCAACAATGATAAACGGCAGCAGCTTGATCACTGCGAGGCAAACTCAGGGCATGTTACTCGACGACACCAACTCACAGGTAGATATGGTGCGTATGCGTGGCTATCGGCTGCAGCGCGTCCAGCAACAACTACGAGAGCGAGATTACGGCGCTGCCGTGCTGTATGACCCCATAAATATTCGCTACGCGTCGGGTAGTCGCAACATGGCGGTCTGGACCAGCCATGCTCCGGCTCGGTATTTACTGGTGCCCGTCGAGGGTCGTTGTATCTTGTTCGACTATTTCAATAGTGAACATCTTGCTGAAGGACTAGAGACCATCGTCGAAATTCGCTCCGCTCGTGGTTGGTATTTTTTTGTTGGTGGCACTCGCAGCGAGGAAAGATCAGAGCAATGGGCGGGCGCCCTGGTGGATGCACTTACAGAATTGGTTGGGGACAATAGACGTGTGGCCTTTGATCGACTGGATCCGTTTGGTTTGCGGGCCATGGAAAAACGCAAGTACAGTATTCTTGACGGACAGGAAATCTGTGAGATGGCGCGTGCAGTC
>JAOTYS010000107.1 GCA_029861795.1 Gammaproteobacteria bacterium
GCGATTGAAAATGGTGCAATCGAAAGGTTTCCGGGCGACGAGACAGATATTCAATTTGTCGGGCATCCCTTCGGGGAAATCGTAATCACTCATAGCTTTGCAGACGGGACCGACGCTGTGGAAATCGCTTGGCCCGTCTACTGATGTGAAGGGCTGGTTTGGGCCGAACTGAGCCGTTCGCCAAGTTCGCGCTATAATTTCCGCTGATGAACCAAAGGAGTCGCTCGACTAAGTCCACGGGCGGCCGTCGCTTTTTTCGTATTATCTGGCACGTGCGGCGCAAATCTAAGAATTCGACAGCCTGAAGGAGTTTGCTTCATGACATCTAAAAATTTGGTGACCAAGGAAGTAGTTGGCCAAACGTGTAAGAGCATTGGCATCAGGGACTGGAGCACTCTCACAGAAATTGAAATATCTGACGATGAAGCGCGTGCGATCCTCAATGAGGTTCGAGGAGAAGCTTTTGAGGTTGGTTTAGAAGGTTTTCGCCAAGGCCTTCAGGTTGAACTTGAGCACGGTACGCGATTTCCGGACGCCAACATCACTAACAATCACCCCATCCTCACGGGACAGATCGTTCTCGCACATCTAAAGGAATCACTCCTCTACTACAAGCGAATTGCTGTTGCTGAGCTGGAAGGTGATCTTTTGAAGGCGACCAAGGCGCGCGACGCAGACAAGATACGGTCGCTCTATGAACGAATTGTATTGGCCCGCCTCGCTTTGGATCAGGCGGAGGTCGATTTCCTCAAGGAGACGTGAGATCGGGCTGCTGTCTGTATGGCTGCTCCTGGCCGTTAGCTGCCCTGAAAACCGCGCGATTCAGCGCATCCTGAATGACTGCTCCTGATGAGCTGACATTTGACTGTAGGTCGCCGAAACCCTTGTATCAAAGCGTCCGGTAAGCGCGCTAAAGCAGAACTTGGGCTAGTATTGGCTTAGAGGGCCGCTAGTGAACCCAAAGCTGACGTTCATGATTGATATGTCGCTGAACCCAACAATTCCTTAAACCATCTTGGGAGAGGCGCCATCCAATAGCCAGATTTGCTAATAGGATAGTCTGTGATCCGATTACTTTGCTGTATTGCTTTTTGGAGTCTGGCGACCGCATCCTGGGGTCAGGAAAACCCGATACCCGCTGAGGGGCGTATTCTAACTTCGGAATCGTTGGCTACTGACTATTCTGAGCAACTTAACGCTTCGGACCGACTGGCGGGGTTATCACTCCTTTGGTCGGAGGCCCGTTACAATTTTGCCAATTTTGACCTGGTGCCGGATCTGGACTGGGATGCTCATTATCGCGCCACAATTCCTCGTGTATTGGCGGCAAAATCCACGGCAGAATATTACCAAGAGCTCCGCCGTTTCTATGCTGCCCTCAAGGACGGTCATACCGGTGTATACATGCCAAAGGAGTTGCGTAATCGCTTTTCTTCCAAACCACCTGTTTACACCCGGTTGATCGAGGGGCGGGTCATGATCTATCGAGTGAACAGCAAAAAATTAGGAGCAATGGGCTTACGCGCAGGGCAGGAAATCCTGACAATTGACGGCGTTGGGGTACACGAATATGTGGCGGAAAGGGTCAGATTGTTCCAAAGTGCTTCGACACCGCAGGACCTGGATGTTCGCGTATACAGCTTCGGACTATTGGAGGGCGATGCTGAGGAAGCGGTCGAGCTGGTGGTCAGTAACGCCGCTCAGCACGAGCAAAGATTCTTGGTACCGCGCACCGGCTACGGTGATGCTGACGAGTCTGAAACTGATGCGAGTTCGTTGAGTATCCGTGATCTGGGGGACGGTATCCTGTTGCTTGATATCCGTAGTTTCAACGAGGAGTCCGTACTCGAGACTTTCACGGAGCAGTTTGAAGAGATCAGTCGGGCGGCCGGACTAATCATTGATTTGCGCATGAACGGCGGAGGGAACAGTAATATCGGCTGGGGAATTCTGGCCCAGCTGGTTGATGAACCTTTTCCAACCAGCCAGTGGAAAACGCGTCTATACCGGCCGACGTTCCGCGCCTGGTCAAGACCCGAGGCTTGGTCTTGGCATAAAGGTATTGGTAATACATTCGATCCCCACGGCCAACACTTCTATGCCGGACCTGTGGCGGCGCTCAGTGGACCCCGAACGTATTCTGCGGCCGAAGACTTCCTAGCGGCGTTCCGGCAGGCAAATCGTGGCCGAATCATCGGCCAACCTAGTGGTGGCTCGACTGGCCAACCGCTGCATTTCAGGCTTCCCGGTGGTGGCAGCGCCAGGGTGTGTACTAAGCGTGACCTTTTTGCCGATGGTACCGAGTTTGTCGGTGTCGGTGTCATACCAGACATACTCGTGCAAGACACGGTTGCTGACCTTCGCGCAGGACATGATGCCGTCGCCGCTCGGGCGAAGCGATATTTACTGGCACAGCGAACTCAATAAATACACTGCGCAAAACGTCTGCTGTTGGCCGTTAGCCGTCCCTGAGATCAGGAAATATCAGGCTTCCTGAGCGACCGCTCCTGGTGAGAGTAGACATTCGATTTTGGGTCGCCAGAACCCATGTTCCATCGTGTCCGCTAAGCGCGCTAAAGCAGAACTTGGGCTAGTATTGGCTTTGAAGGCCGCTAGTGAACCCAAAGGCGACATTCGTGTTCCGTCCGAATATGCGACTATTAGCATCGCAAAGGAATAGCGCATTATGACGGTATCGGGCACTAATTTCGGTAAGGCGGCAGAAGATTACGGCACTTTTCGGGCCGGTTTTCCTGAATCGATTTTT
Source organism: Gammaproteobacteria bacterium (assembly GCA_029861795.1). The sequence goes on from JAOTYS010000107.1 coordinate 2,768, forward strand.
GATCGGCTTGCCGAGTTCCGTGTTGGACGTCCGGGTCATACTGTAGTCGATCTCGGGACTGGGACAGGAACGCTGGCGCGTGGATTTGCGCTCCGGGGCTGCGAGGTCATCGGAGTTGACCCTGATCCGCGCATGATTGATCAAGCTAGGAAGCTGGATCGCAAAAGCGAAGTCAGTATCAGATACGTGGAGGCGAAAGCGGAATCCACTGGACTGGATAGCGGCGTCGCTGATGCTGTTACGGCAGGTCAATGTTGGCACTGGTTCGATCAACCACTTGCGATTGCGGAGGTGATTCGGCTGCTTAAGCCGGGCGGTATTCTGGTTATCGCCAACTTCGATTGGTTGCCACTGGACGGGAACGTCGTCGAGGCCACGGAAGAGTTGATACTGCACTACAACCCCAACTGGCACTTTGGTGCGGGTATCGGAATGTACCCGCAGTACCTTCCGGCTCTGAGTGCGGCGGGTATTCAGAACATTCAGACGTTTTCCTATGACATAGATGTGCCCTATGCTCCAGAGGCGTGGAGAGGCCGTATTCGGGCAAGTGCAGGCGTCGCCGCATTGGATGCGGACTCAGCCCGAAAATTTGATGCGGATCTTTTGGGGTTGCTTGCCACTCGGTTTCCATCGAGCGCTCTCGCGGTTCCCCATCGCGTCTTCGCAATTGTCGCGGAGGCAGCGAACAAGTGACCGCTTTTGGCCGGAAGCCGCCAGTCGTCTGAAGTCAGGTACAATTTCCGCTGTTGACCCAAAGCCGCCATAGAATGTGGGATCAAACATCGGCATCGGGCGGATGGACCGACGAGTTTTCGAGAGAGGTTGAACGAATACGGGAACGTGCAAACTGGTTTTCGCGACGGGTAGAGATTGTACTTTTTGTTGGCTTTGGATATGGAAAAATCCAGGGGATGGCGACATGACGAAGATCGTATCCGCCATGCCCTGGATTTTATTTATCGAAACGAAGACGAATAATTATTTTTTGTTGTTGTTAAATGATACGTTTTATATTTGTCTATTCTGGCCAAAGACTTTTTCTTCTTTCAAGTTCAGCTAACACCGGCACCAGCCGCTGCTTCACTTTGGGACGAAAATGCGTATCATCGGCCTCCAGTCCTCCCCTGCCGTGGATGCATTCACCTACCGGGCCAGATGGGGGTGTAAGACCTGCGCCAAGTTCCAATAATGTTTCTGCAGTTGCAGGTCTGGGTAAGGTGCGATCCAGTAAACCAGTGCTGTCATTGGCCAGTGCCAGTCCCATGGGAGTCTGACCACAACCATTCATAACGTTGACCTCGGCCCCTTGTTCCACCAGGAAGCGGATTAGTTCGTTGGCACCCACGAATGCCGCAGCATGTAGTGCGGTCCAGCCACTGACAGTTACCGCATTCACATCCGCACCCGTCGATACCAGACGCCTGGCTATCTGCAGAGCATTTTCTTCTTCGTCAAACGTCATATCACTTCGACGTCCAATGCCCATAGCTGCCATTAACGTTGTAGCATTTCCGACCACCATGTTATCTCCTGCAGGAAGACCGAGCTGCTTTTCAAATAACTGGTTATTGATATCTGTTGTAATTAAAGGATCGGCATCATGTTCAAGTAGCATAGCCACTGCTACTTCATCCTGGGCAGCAGCGGCAAGAAAGAATGGTGTTGCATTTTGTAACGTAAACCAGGTATTCACATCGAGTCTCAAGGCATCTGGTGGGTGTTTCATACGCGCGTTGGGATCAGCACCTCTTGCCAGAAGTTCACCAACCAGGCGGTGCATATTATGGCCCGGCATCAGCTTATCGCCCATGTAGCCATATTTAAATTCTGAATTTACCTCAACGGTGTAGACATCCGAATCAGGATCCTTGATGTATTCCCGTTGTTCTTCATTGAGTATTTCATAAGGCTTGCACAGGAAACTTTCATCGGCAAAATTACACGCCATGGTTTTATCGGTAATGATCCTGCCGTGCAATATCTTGATGCCATCCCTGAGGGCATAATGTAAAGCAGACATACCGTTTCTATCGGTCACATTGGGATCGGCACCCTGTTCAAGAAAATATATAGCCAGGTCCTCATATCCCTGTGAGGCTGCCATGATCAACGGATCGCCGTCTGAGGTGGAATTGGCATTGACGTCCGCACCGTGTTCAATTAATAACCTTGCACTCTCCAGGTCACCCACACGTGCGGCAAAAAGCAAGGGATTATATCCTCCCATAGGAACAGCATGTATCGTGGAGCCTTCGTATCCCTCTATCTCCAGTGGCGTAAATTCCTCATTCAGGCGGATCGTTGAGGCATTCACGTCAGCACCATAGTCTATTAGTATCCGCATCGCTTCCGGATGACCAAACGATATGGCCCACATCAACGCGCTCTGGTTACGCCGCGGGTCCTGATAGTTGATATCGGCACCATGGTCAATCAACAGTTCCATCGCCTCGATCAACCCGGCCCAGGCCGACGTCATTAGTACCGACTCACCACTCCAGTTGGTTGCATTAGGATCCGCATCACCGTCCAACAATAACTCGACCATACCAACGCTGTGATTTTCCATGGCCAGGCTCAGTGGACTTACCCCATAGTCATTGGCGATATTGGGATCGGCGCCAGCTTTCAGTAACGCCTTAACAGACTCCACATGGTCCCGGTAGACGGCATGGGCCAGGGCAGTGGCCCCATCTGCCTCAGTGGCATTGACGTCAATGCCTCCATCGTTTAGCAGGTTTTGCATCAATGCCCAATCCTGATCGCGGGCTGCATCAATCAGCTCTAGTCCAGAATTGGCAATGGTTGACGTACTGGCACCCGAAAGCAACAAAGTGATTAGTAATGTCACCTGTTTGATTGATATTACAGGAAATGTGAAGCCTGTTCTCATAGCGTTAATCTTTCCTACTAACTAATAGTTACTGATAATTATGCTGATTTATCGAGGTCCAGTTCACCATTCGAGATTCCCAACTCTCCGCCAAAGCTCTCTGTTTCAATGCTCATCTTATTAAGCATCGCCACATGGAGATTGGAGAATGGAGTACCTTCCTCATAAAGGATATGACGGCCACTGTTCAACGTACCGCGTCCGCCACCAATTAAGGCGACAGGAACGTTCCATTGGCTATGGATATCCCCATTCCCCATACCAGCACCATATACCAGCATGGCATTATCCAGAATGGATGTACCATCAAGATCCTTGGTTGCTTCAAGTTTGGCAAGGAACTCACCAAATAATCTAGCGTGGTAAGTATTAATTTCACTTGCCATTCGGATCTTGGTTGGATTGCCCCGATGATGGGTTATGGGATGATATGGATCAGTATGGCCCAGATTGGTAAAGACCAACTCACTGTATTCACGGGCAACCATAAAGGTAAATACCCGGGTCATGTCAGTCTGAAAGGCCATGTGTAACAGGTCATACATCAGACGGGAATGTTCCTCATATTCTGGAATTCCTACCGGTCTTTGCATGTCCGGCAGTTCCATGTCTACCGTCTTCTCGGCCTTTTGGATCCTAGCTTCCACATCTCGTAATACAGTGGTGAATTCATCCAGTTTTGCCTGGTCCCTTGCACCCAGTTTCTTCTTGGTCCGGCTGAAATCTTCCATGACAAAATCCAGGATGCTCTTCTGTTCTTTCAGACGTGCCTTTCTGGCCTCTGGGTTTGTCCCAGCATCACCGAATAGCCGCTCGAAGACATCGCGAGGACGGTGAATCATGGGCATGGGTGAGGTCGGGCTGCTCCAGGAAATAGTATTGGTATAGGCCGAGCTGTAACCACCCGCTGACTGTCCAGCCAGTTCTGCGGCATTTTCAATACAGAGCTGTAAGGATTCCAGCGGGGTCTCCTTGCCAAATTGCTTGGCAATCACCTGGTCAACTGAAATACCAGCATAGATCTCACTCAGGGACTTATTGGGCTTGGAGCCGGTCAGGAACATAGTGCTACCACCGACGTGCCCACTGACACTCTCCGCGTCACCGTTGTTCAAATTACTGAGCACCAGGACCTTATCGCGGACATGTGCCCATTGTTTAACAACGTGTGACATCTCGTAATTTGCACCCGCGCCGGTTGGGCGGAATGCCTCCTTAATTATTCCATTAGGGCTATAGGTATACCCAACCCTAAGCGGCATTTTGACTGCGTTAGTATTCGCCAGCGCTGGTATCATCGAATCCAGCATTGGCAGAGCAACTGACGCCCCGAGACCGCGAAGAAATGTACGACGCGGAATCGCTTTCTTAAATATCATCATTATCCTGCCGTCCTGTTTTGAAATGGTAAGCTATTAATAATTCCTAAAACGATGGTTGAAAATCTGTAGTTATTCTGCTCTGCCTGATTCAGAATTTTTCTTACAGCCGGCATGTCGTAATGCTCCAGAGGTCTGCCCAATGCATAAGTCATCAGCTTCTGTGTAAACGCCCCGGCAAAGACTTCAGGTGTATTTAGTAATGCCTGCTGTAATTCCGCCGGACCTTCAAACTCCACACCACTGGGCAACCTGCCTTTGGCATTAATGGGTTTACCCTCATCCAGGTCACGCCATTGACCTATGGCATTATAGTTTTCCAGGCCAAAACCAATGGGGTCCATCTGGTTGTGGCAGACCGCACACGCGGGATTGGCCGGATGGATTTCCATACGCTCACGCAAGGTGAGGACTTCACCTTCTGCGCCCTTGGCATCTTCCAGGGGTGGAATATCCACGGGCGGTGGTGGAGGTGGCGCGGCAAGGATATTTTCCAGTACCCATTTACCCCTCAACACCGTTGAATTACGGTTGGGATAGGAAGTGATGGAAAGGATTCCGGCCCTTGCCAGAAGTCCACGCTGGTCTTCTCCCACTTTCACTTTGCGGAAGCGGTTGCCATAGACACCCTTGATGCCATAGTGCTTGGCCAGGCGTTCGTTAAGATAAGTATAGTCGGCCTTAAAGAGATCCATGATGGAACGGTCTTCATTGAAGATGCTGCCTACAAACAGCTTCACCTCTTCATGAAAGGCGTTACGCAGTTCCTCGTCGAAGCTGCGAAACACATCACTGTTCTTGTGTGCCGATGGTAAGTTTCTGATCAGCAGCCATTGTTCGGCAAAGTTGTTTACCAGGGATGTGGAACGGTCGTCTTCCAACATCCTTTTCACCTGGTCCTCCATGACCTTCGGGTTTCTCAACTTGCCCTGCTCGGCGAGGGTCAATAGCTCATCATCAGGAATACTGCTCCATAACATAAACGACAGCCTGGATGCCAGGGCGATATCACTCAATTCGTAATTGTCACCCGGTTGAACCCCGTCAGGGTCCGGCTCGATGCGGAACAGAAACTCTGAACTCATCAACAGGCCCTCCAGGGACTTACGCACACCTGCTTCAAACGTATCGTTGTTCTTCCTGCCTTCCCGGTAAAGTCCCATTAACGGCGCCACATCATCATCATTGACCGGCCGGCGATAGGCCAGCCGTGTCTGATTTTCCAGGATCTGTCGGGCACAGGGCTCCTCATCTCGTCTATTTTTCGGCATACAGACAAAGATCTTTTCGCGGCTGGCGGTATCACCCACGCCTTGGACCTCGAAGGGCCCGTCAATGGTCACGTTGGCAACAGCGGGCTCATGCCAGACACGTTCATACGGGACCTCGATCCTCGCGGTATTATAATTCTCATAATTTGGCGGCGGCACCACTACACCTTCCCAGGCATATCTTTCACGGAGAAACGCGACCTGCACCTTATGTGATCCCGCGGTCATAGGAAAACGGACTTTCAATGCCTCATCAGCAGTCCTTTCATATATGGATTGGGCAGGGTCTGGAGGAAGAGTATCGGACCCTTCACGCCCAAGGCCGATGCCAATATTGTCACCACCGATAGTTAGTAACTCTACGCGCTCTCCATCTACTCTGAAATCCAACCGGTTGGGTTTGGCCAGACCTGCAATCATGCCACTACCAACACCCAGTTTTTGCAGACCGACCTGGAGTTCATATATGCCATCCACCGGGAACCGGTGATCCACCGCCAGTCCGCCACGGGAACCAAATGGCAGGTCTTCACTCATACGCTCATCCTGCAGTAATTTGGGGTCAACGGTGTACTGATGACTATCCACTTCAGTATTGGGGTCACCAATGGCCAGCCGGGTCACCATCCGAGCGGCGGCCATGTATTTTTCCAACAAAACCTGAGAAACGGTTAGCAGGTCTCCCAGATTATCAAAACCACCCGAGTTATCCGGAGGTAACATGGCGGTACCATCAAAATCCACACCCAACAGGTCACGTATTGCATTGGTGTATTCGGTCCGATTCAGCCGGTGTGTGGCGATTTCCCTTCCCGAGTTGGGGTTCTCATCGGAAATCCTGTTGAGTTCAGTTTTCAGGTGCGACAGAAATGAGACATAAAAGTCTTCATCCGGACGTGGCATCCCCACCGGGGGCATCGCACGGAGAGATAATTTTCTAATTATTTTTTCCCAGACTTCAGCATCCTCACCCAAATCATTAAGATTTACTTTATCCAATAACAAGTTGGCTGTTTTTAATGCTTCATTGTGGCATGTCACACAATACCGGTTTAATGAATCCTTAAACGCATTGACGTCCTGTGCTAACAGGTTTTGACCGGTAGTTATGAGAAACAAACCAGCAATTACTATTATGATTGGTGTCTTGAAATGATGCATTACCCTTCCTTATTCGACGCCAGTTAAACGCAGTTTGTACGTCGTCAGGGTAGTCCGGACTTCATTCGTACTGATTTAAGAGAGACTTTCGACTTATCGGATTTGTCGTCAGGCTGCTTTGTATCGGTAGTATAACCGACGCTGCTCATTGATCGTATTCGTGGGTGCGGACGGCTTGCAACATCTGAAGATCCAACGACAAAGCCGGGCAATGCCCGGCTTTTTTTGTACAGGATGCACTTGTGCGGTGAGGGGCACCGCCGTTCAGAACGATGTGTCTAAGCGTCCTCCGCAACGGCTGCTTCGGCGGCCTGCTCGGTGAGCATGACGATCGCCATTGGCGCCGCATCACCGGACCTCGGACCTGCTTTGAGAATGCGCAGGTAACCACCCGGGCGTTCCTTGAACCGCGGGCCCAATTCCGCAAACAGCTTGCCGACGACTTCCTTGTCGCGCAGCCGATCGAAGGCCAGGCGACGATTCGCGACGCTGTCCTCTTTCGCAAGTGTGATCAACGGCTCTACCACGCGGCGCAATTCCTTGGCTTTGGGCAGCGTGGTCCGGATCGTCTCATGCTTCAACATCGATGCAGCCATGTTGCGAAACATGGCCTTGCGATGAGAGCTGTTGCGGCCAAGACGACGGCCGGATTTCTTGTGACGCATTGTTCTTTACCTTGTCTGTATTACGCAGGCAGTCCGAGTTCGTGTTCCGAAGGATAGGAAATTCTATCGTGTGGTCGAGGTGCCGAGCGTGGAAAACCGGACATTCGGCTAAACTAACCTTGACTGACCGCTAATGACTGCGACTTCAATCGGTGGATGCAACACCTAAGCTCTAACTATAGAGGGGAGGATGTTGTAAATGAAGCAGCGACCGAGGATTTACTACACAGAAGCAGACAAGGCGTTGATGTGGGACCGCTGGGAGAAAGGCGAGTCGCTGAACTCGATTGCCAGGCTTTTTGACCGCCACCATTCAGCGATACAGGGCGTTCTGGCCAGGACCGGCGGTATACGACCAACAGCGCGACGACGATCGCGTCTGGCACTATCGTTGTCTGAACGTGAAGAGATCTCGCGCGGTGTTGTCGCTGGTCGTTCGATCCGATCGATTGCAGCAGAACTGGGTCGAGCACCCTCGACGATCAGTCGTGAGATAACCCGCAACGGTGGCCGGCGACGGTATCGTGCCAACAAAGCTGACCAGTCAGCTTGGGATCGAGCGCACCGGCCGAAGACCTGTAAACTGGCCGAGAACCGTGCGCTGGCACACATTGTAGCGAAGAAGCTGCAGCTGCAGTGGTCACCGCGGCAGATCGCCGGGTGGCTGAAGAGCAGCTTCCCGGAGGACGAGAGCTTGCAGGTGTCACACGAGACGATCTACAAAACGCTCTTCATTCAGGCCCGCGGGGCGTTGAAGCGCGAGCTGTTGCAGCATCTGAGACGCACACGTGGCATGCGCCGTTCGCGCCATCATACGCAGAAGACAGACAACCATGGCCGCATTATGGATGCAGTATCGATCCGCGAGCGGCCTGCAGAGGTTGCAGATCGCGCCGTTCCCGGCCACTGGGAGGGCGATCTCTTGTTCGGCAGCAACAACAGCCAGATCGCGACACTGGTCGAACGCCACACGCGCTATGTGATGCTCGCTCGAGTAAAGAGCAAAGACACCGCGACGGTGATCAATGCGCTGATCAAGCAGGCACACAAGTTACCGCGGGAACTCTATAAGTCGTTGACCTGGGATCGTGGCAAAGAGATGGCTGATCACAAACGCTTCAGTCTGGCGACCGATATCGATGTCTTCTTCTGCGATCCTCAGCATCCCTGGCAACGTGGCTCAAACGAGAACACCAACGGTCTTCTGAGGCAATACTTCCCGAAGGGAATGGATCTCTCCAATGTTCATCAGAACAGGCTGAATGCTGTTGCTCGAAGACTTAACGAGCGACCACGAGAAACGCTAAACTTTGAAACACCAGCCGAGCGATTTAGCCAATGTGTTGCATCGACCGGTTGAAACCGCAACCCAATCCGGACGTTCACAATTTAGCGCACCATCCGAAACGTTACTTGCTACTTTTGTGAATGAATAATGTTTACTCTAGGATCGGGTGCGACAGATTATCTATTTGAATGGGGGTGATTATGACTCGACCAAGCGATCAAGACGCCATCAATAAGCCCCTCCCGGCTTCGAGGCCTACTTTGAGCCGACGCGAGCTCCTGGGCATGATCGGAGTCGGCGCGCTTGCTTGCTTACACTCC
>JAOTYS010000108.1 GCA_029861795.1 Gammaproteobacteria bacterium
CCCGTCACCGGTGACCGTCACCACTTCTCCTTTTGCCTGAAACCCACGAACAATACGTAGCTTCTGCACAGGTGATATTCTCGCGAAGATCAGCTCAGGCTCATTAAGGGCACGCCCGAGAGTCTCATCGTCCATCGCTGCAAGCTCGTCACCATGGAGAACGGTCCCGGGACCTTTGATCATGCCGATCTGGCGCGCGATGGTCTCTGCGGTGAGACCATAATCGCCGGTTAACATCACTGCACGAATTCCAGCTGTGTGACATCTGGCGAGTGCCTCCGGCACCTCTGGGCGCGGTGGGTCCAACATGCCGGTAATGGCGATGAAGACATAACCCGCTGAAGGACTGTCCGATCTCTTGGTTTCGCGCCATGCGATCGCAAGGCCTCGTTCGCCTCGTGCAGCAAGCGTTTGATATGCATGGATCAGGTGGTTGCGTCGTGTTTCGTTGAGTGGCAACGTTTTACTGTCGAGCATGACGCGATCACACATATCCAGCACAATTTCCGGAGCACCTTTGAGATAGGATTCATGACTGGACTTACCCGGCACGGCATAAGTCGTGATCATGTGCTTCGACACGGAATCGAACGGCTGTTCATGCACACGTGTAAAGGCGTGAAGTTCCGTAATGGATCGAAGACGATTCGCGTAGACCAGTAGGGCACCTTCGGTGGCGTCGCCGGTGTAACCAACACCATCTTCTGTGAGGTGAGCGTTGTTACACAACGCCATCACCTTATAGGCGTATTCAAAGATCGGATCCGCCGAGATGCTCTGATCCAGAGCATCGAACTCACGCTCGTTGAGATAGACTGTGTTTACACTGAGACGGTTCTGAGTGAGCGTGCCAGTTTTGTCCGTACAAATGACCGTGGTGCTACCAAGCGTCTCGACGCTTTCAAGATTCTTGATAAGCGCATTTTTGCGGGCCATGCGCTTACTGGCCATGGTCAGGGCCAGTGTTACTGTCGGTAGTAGACCCTCCGGAACGTTTGCGACAATGATGCCAATCGCGAAGATCAGGCTCGCAAGCGCCCCTTTGCCGATCGCGACGCTGATAGCAAAGAACGATACACCTAGGATAATGGCGATCGCACTAATGATTCTTATGAAATACTTTAGCTCTCTACGGATCGGCGTTTCGACTTCCTCGGTTTCCTTAGTTAGCTGCACAATGTTGCCGATCTGTGTAGTCATCCCCGTTGCACAAACAATGGCTTTACCGTCACCGTTTTGCACCAAAGTGCCAGAGAACACCATGTTTCGCGACTCGAGGAGATTGTCATGGTTGGTGTCGGCATCAAGTTGTTGTGGCTCACTCTCTCCGGTCAGACTACTTAAATCGACCTTGAGCCGGTTTTGCTCAATTAGACGACCATCAGCCGGAATGCGATCCCCTTCATAAAGCAACATGACATCCCCAGACACCAGATGCCTAGCCTCGATACGCTGTGCTTCGCTATCACGCAATACCATCACCATTGTGGGGAGCATCTTCTTAAAACCTTCCATTATTTTTTCGGTCTGATGCTCTTGGAGATAGGTGAATACTGCATTCAGTGCGGTCACGCCGAACAACGCGATCGCGATGTAGAGATTGCCTTGACCGGGATCAAGTTGCTCGGCGAGTAGTGCAAGCCCTCCGCCAATCATGAGCAGAATGGCAAAGAAGTTTTTGAACTGTCTGAGGAACTTGACGACTTCTGGTGTCTGCTCGCTCACTCGCAGTTCGTTGGAACCGTACTGTTCAAGCCGACGTTTGGCTTGGTCGTTGGTGAGCCCTGATTGATTGCTATCGAGCTGACTGTATAGCTCTGTCAGCGAAAGCTTATGGGGGTTCTCAATCGCTGGCATGCAGAGATTTATCCAGCGTCATCTTGCATTTAGTTTGATCTAAGACAAATAAATGGATAAAGAATGAGCCCGGAGTGTAAAGCCCACAGACTGTGAAGAAGCCAGGAATAAGCGACACTCTTTGAAACGGAAATGATACTTGCCCCACTGCATAAGAGGCATTTCCCGCCCCCCGAAAGTTTCTATTTCACAGGTTGAATTTGATCAAGTAGAAAGCTGCGCAAAGGTATTACAAGCATTTGTATCGCCTGTCTCCAATCCGGTGTGAAACCACTGCATGCGTTGCTGTGAAGTACCGTGAGTAAAAGATTCTGGATGAACACCTCTGCCCGACATTCTCTGCAGTCTATCATCACCTACTGCCGCTGCGGCACGCAGCCCTTCTTCTACATCACCTTGCTCTAATATGTTGCGCTGACTGTGCGCGTGGTGCGCCCACACACCCGCGTAGCAGTCCGCTTGCAGTTCGGTTAAGACCGACAAGGCATTCGCATCAGTGCGACTGACTTGTTGTTGCAGGTTGCGTACCTGCTGGGAAGTTCCGGTAAGGTTCTGCACGTGATGGCCGATCTCGTGGGCGATGACATAGGCCACTGAGAAGTCACCTGATGCGCCTAAACGTTGCAGCTCACGCAGAAAACTCAGGTCGAGATAAACTTGATAGTCACCTGGACAGTAGAAGGGTCCTGCGGCGGCCGAGTTCATGCCGCAGGCGGATTGCACCATGTCCGAATACAGTACAAGCTTTGGTGCTTGATAGCGTGCCCCCCCCGAGGAGAATAAAGAGCCCCAAGTGTCTTCTGTATCAGCCAACACAACCGACACAAAGTCCGCCACCTCATCGCTAGGCGCGTTGGTTTGAGGTCGCTGCTGGGGTGGTGCCTCTTGTCCACCACCGATCATGCCAATGATCTGGCTCGGATCTTGTCCTAGCAATAGCGCTGCAATGAATGCCAGCACAATGGCGCCGCCACCAAGCTTTATCCCGGGGCGAGACATGCCGCGACGCATGCGCGAACCGCGTCGATCTTCTACATTGCTACTGCGTCTACCAGTCCTCCAGCGCATGGTGGATTGCTCCTTGTTAATTCTGTTTTGTCAAAGTTTAAAAACAACATGCATCGATCGGCACGCTACCAACAAGGTCTAGGAGCGTCAAGATCAGGATTGTGACGAATATCTCCGGTAGATCGCCTTAGCTCGTGGACCACCATGGCACCCTAGCTCGGGGGTGAATGCATTGTGAACAGTCTCCACTTAACCAATATGGGTTTCGTGTTATCTGTCATCTTTGGTTACAATGCTTGATCAATGACCACGCTATCATTGCCAGTCCGCCTCGCTTTTCTCTATCCGCCGAACGGTTCTGAGTACGAATATTATTTGTTTGCCGAGCACCATCCCGAGCGTTATCGCACGTATGTTGTTGGTGTACGTGTAGCGGGCGGGGACGATGAACACAACCCCGAACATTTACGTTGCACTGCTAGGATAGACAATCTAGAGCTCGCAGCCGACATGGTGTTACCGCTCAAGCCTGACGTGACGATGTGGGCGTGTACCAGTGGGAGCTTTATAAATGGTGTGGAGCATGCGCGCCGTCAGGCTGAAGCAATTGGACAACGATTGGGATGTCCGGCGTCCAGTACTTCGCTTGCCTTTGTGTCCGCGCTGTCCCAGCTTGGAATCAAACGCGTGGGTGTTCTCGCGAGCTATCCCGAAGCAACTGCCATGGCATTCAGTGGTTTTCTTGAAGAAATTGGCGTAGCCGTGGAAGAGCTGGAATGCTTGGATGCACCCTCTGGGCCCCACGCCGCTCGCCTCGGCGAGACGTACCTGATAGACGCCGCGTCCAAATTGTACATTCCAGAAAACGGTGCCTTACTGATTCCAGATACAGCTATGCCCACGCTTGGCATTATCGATAGGCTGGAACGTGGACTAAATACCACGGTGCTAACTGCGAATCAGGTCACCATCTGGGAAGCGTTACGTCTAGCCGACGTCGATCATAAGGATGCGAGTATGGGAAAATTATTCGCGACGCCGGCCTTTGCAGAAAGCGCATAGCTTTTCTGTAAATTAGAAACAAATAAATCTCCCTCCTTACTTTCTTACTTTACCACCTTTCCTTGCACCCACACCGTCCTGATGTTGGATCGATTGGCGTTGTAAACGATCTTGTGAAATACGTCTTCAGGAGAATCAAGATCGGGCCAGACCATTAAGTTACTTGAGGGACTATTGGTGTCTATCACCATAGCGTCGAAAGCGTAATCCTTGGCAAACCTGCCGACTTTCTTTCCAAGGACCACGCCACCACCCGCAGTTGCCATCCAAAAGGCTTCCATAAAGTTAATGCGCGAAGCCGGTCGCCCCCTATCTGTCGCTGTACGCATCGCATCAACGCCGTCTTCGAGCGCACGCGAGGCAAGCACTGCGGCACTGCAGTTTTGTAGCAGACTGGGGTCGGGTCCGCCTGAGATATCGGTGCCCATTCCAATGTTTAATCCTGCATCTAATATCCTACGTACCGGCAACACTGCGTTGGAGAAATAGAAGTTGGACAGAGGGCAGTGCGCTATGCCGCTGCCCTTGAGTTTGATCAGTCTCATGTCAGCGTCATCGATGAAATTCGAGTGCGCCAGCACAGTCTTTGACGTCAACAAGCCAAAATCATCTAAGCTGCGAGTATCTGTTTTCCCGTGTCTTGCCAAAACATAGCCATGCTCCCAATCGCTTTCGGAGCAATGCGTCTGGATATGACAGTCGTATGTTGCTGCGATTTCTCCGAGCGCTTTCAGACTGTGATCAGTGCAGCTTGGGATGAATCGAGGTGTCACGATGGGTAGCACCAGCTGATCCGCTTCTGCGGGAAGTGTTTGGATGTATTCGATAAGTGCTGCAGTGTCCCGAGCGCTCTGCTCCGACGACTTATCCATATAGAAGTCCGGACACTGCTCCGGGTTGTCCATCGCGACTTTGCCGACAAACGCCCGTTGTCCCCTTCCATGACAAACATCAGCGAGAATCTTGTTGGCATCGAGATGAATCGTTCCAAAATAAACTGCGGTGGTCGTGCCGTTAGCCAACAAGCTGTCCACTAGCGACGTGTACATGGTGCGTGCGAAATCTAGATCACTGTATTTTGCTTCCAACGGGAAAGTGACCCGCTGAAGCCAATCCTCCAGAGGTAAATGAAGGGCTTTGCCAAGCTGTGGCCACTGCGGTGCATGGATATGAAGATCGATCAGTCCCGGCAGGAGATATTGATCTTTCTCTAGGGTGATCAGACTGCCAGACTTTTTGGCCCAAGACCTTAGGGAGAGATACGCATCATCCGGTTTGTGACAGATCTGACAGATGATTCCTGTATGGTCCACTGCGATCAACGCCTGTTCGATGGCCTCCATCTCACCGCATATGGGCGTATGAAAGAGCGGCCCCGCGATCACAAAATCAATGTTAGGGTGAATTGTCACGTTCGACGATTGGTATATACCGACTGTTTGACAATCGCGACGTCGTTCCAGCTAAACGTCATTCCAGCAAAAGCGGAGATCCAGTTACGCCAGTCGATTTGAAGCATCGATGTCTGCTGGATGCCCGCTCATCCAGTATTGCGCATCCCTGCAGCAATGCCATTCATGGTGACGAGTAAGGCATTCTCCAGGATGCCACCTTCGCCGCTTCGCACCCTGGCGAGCAGCTCCACCTGAAGCAGATTTAGGGGATCAGTGTATGGATTGCGTACGTTGATCGAGCGATTCACGACCGGTTCGTCTTCCAGCAGCGTATGATGATCGGTCACCTGAAGCAGCATATTCTCGGTTCGTTGACAACGACGATGAAGCTGATGGCCAAGCTCGCGAAGGCGCTCGGGTACCAACCGCTGATCGTAATGCGCGGCGACGTGCGTATCGGACTTGGCCAATACCATCTCGATTAGGCCAAGGGTAGAGGCAAAAAACGGCCAACCGCGTCGCATCTCTTGTAGCTCTGAGACAAAACCATTCTGTAACATATCTTCTAGCGCTTCACCGACACCAAGCCATGCGGGCAACATCAAGCGCGTTTGAGTCCAGCCGAAAATCCAAGGAATCGCGCGCAGATCTTTGATGTCAGTGCCAGGTCTACGCCGAGCCGGGCGGCTGCCGATGTTTAGCCTACTGAGTTCGTTAACCGGTGTGGCGTGCGTGAAATAGTCACTAAAGTCAGGGTTTTCCACTACCATGTCGCGGAAGCTTCTCATCGCCGAGGTTGCCATTTGATTCATCAATTCTCGCCAGCGGGGTTGGGGCTGGGGAGGAGGAGTGAGGGTCGCTTCCAATATGGCCGTGGTGTATACATTCAAGGTTTCGCGGGCCACTGCGGGCAGGCCGTATTTTGCGTGGATGACTTCGCCCTGCTCGGTAACACGCAATGTGCCATCCACCGATCCTGGAGGTTGTGACCGAATGGCGCTGTACGCGGGTCCCCCGCCCCGCGCGACGGTGCCGCCGCGACCATGGAATAAGGTTAACCTAACCCCGTGTCTACGGGCGACTTCAACCAGTTGTTCCTGTGCCTGGTAGAGTGCCCAAGCGGCGGCAAGCTGTCCCGCGTCTTTGGCAGAATCGGAATAGCCAATCATGATTTCCTGCCGACCTTTTATCTGTGAGTGATACCAAGGGATCGACAGTAGATTATCAAAGCACTCTGCAGCACCTTGCAAGGCATCAAGTGTTTCGAACAGCGGCACGACTCGCAGCGGCTGTGTTACGCCGCATTCGCGCTGCAACAGTTGGACTGCTAGGACGTCGGATGGCTGTGAGGCCATCGAGACGACATAGGCGCCGAATCCTTCCGGTGATTCTTGGCCCAACATCTCGAAGGTATTAAGAACTTCGGCGGTCGAGTCTGATGCCGGTAGGTCATCTGGTAGTAAAGGTCGTTTGCTCTGCAATTCACGAAGTAAGAACTCCTGCCTCTCCTGCTCGGTCCAACCGGCGTAACAGCCCATCTCTAGGTAATTGGTCACCGCATCGAGTGTCTCAGTATGCTGAGCGGCTTCCTGACGGATATCGAGTTTGGTTAGCGTCAATCCAAAGCAAGCGAGACGACGTATGATATCTAGAAGTCTCCCATCGGCAACAACACCGTCGTCACACTGACGCAAGGATTGGTAGCAAGCCTTAAGTGGCTGTAAGAGTTGTTCCACCGTGGAGTAGATCGATCCTACAGGAATTTTCTCATCATTGAGACGCGCCTCAATCCAGTGCTGAGTACGGGCTAGTCGGTCTCGTACGTCTTGAAGTACTTTCCGGTATGGCTCGCGGGCCTCACCAGCGAGTCGGCGCACGGCATCGTTGCAGCGTTGCATGGAAAGCTCGCGTCGCAGTTCGTCGATATCTTGCCGATAAAGTGCGGTGGCCTGCCAACGTGTTTGAAGGCAAACCCTGCGAGTGATGTCTGCTGTGACGTTCGGATTACCATCGCGATCACCGCCTATCCAAGAGCCAAAGCGAATCGGCGCAGCTTCAATGGGTAGCCGTCGTCCAGCGTGGTCCTGTAAGGCTTTGTCTAGGTTGCGCAGATAGGCTGGAATCACATCCCACAACACTTGCTCGAGCAGTACTACACCGGCGCGTGCTTCGTCCAGTGGTGTTGGTCGCTCGCGACGAATCTCATCGGTCTTCCAGATCGTGACGATTTCCCGTGTCAACAACTCATCGACCTGACGCTGTTCTTCGGGTATGAGATCGGTGCGATCACGTTCGGCAAGTGCCTGGGCAATCTTTTGGTACTTCATTGTGAGCGTGCGACGAGTGACCTCGGTAGGATGTGCGGTAAGTACTAAGCCGATCTCCATGTCACATATCGTGTCGAACAGGGAGTCCGGGGTGATGCCAACCTCAAGCAAGCGCTTCAACTCCGCATCGACCGAGCCTTCATCTGGAATCATAGGGTGTGCGCACAACGCGGCGCGATGTTGTCGAATCTGGTGATGTTGTTCCGCTATATTGGCGAGGCTTAGAAAATAGGCAAAGGCCCGCGCTAACACCAGCATGTGGTCGGCCGGCAGTCCGCCAAGTTTCTGCGCCAACAGATCGGCATCCACGCGGTTTCCCAAGCGCGCCGCTTTAGCGACATTGCGTACATCTTCAACAATGTTGAACAATTCAACGCCCGCGTGTTCACGAATGGTCTTGCCGAGAATTTCACCCAGCATACGCACGTCTTCACGCAGGCGTACATCGATATCGGACGCTAGGACAGTATCGTTCACGGGGTCCGATGGTTTTCTGAAACGCTAGTCATGCACTCTGAAAATAAGGCAATTTGCGACAACTCGCCATTGCGATATCTCACCGATGCCTTTTCTGTTACCAATTCCGCTACTTTTCGTTTACAGGGTCATCGTTACTATGGTGCGAGTTTACACCGGGAACTGTTGTTCTGAACTATAAAATGGGCCTCGGATCGGGATCGATTTCTCATCCCTTTTTCTTGGTGCTTTTATCGAAGTCACCGAATTGCGGGTGTTGTATCGACAAAATCATGGTTATCACACTCGGTTTGATAGTGGAACATTGAATGCTCTAAGTAATCCTAGCCTGAGGCGTTCGATCCAAGAAGATTGGCCATGTGGTCATCTCCTCATGGTCGACGACAACGTTCTTTTGGCAGATCCCCACCATGCTGACAACGCCGTACACGCGGCACTCGACATGCAGAAGATTCTACAAAGTACTTGGAGGAGATTAAGAGCTAGACCCCGGGCAGGTGGCCTCAGCTAAGCTTGGCGCCATTATGGTGCAATGACCTCGATCAATATATCGCCCATATCAGCAGCGTATCCTTTTCCTAAGCTAATGTTGTAGGAGTAAACGTAGTTAGCAAGAGGCTAAGACCCCCTTTCTGGGTTGAGGTGTTGAATCATGACTGTACTCACTGGAATTTTGGTTCTGGCGCTTATCGCAACTATCGCTATATTGGTGACGGGAATTGGATCTATGACGCGAGGAGGCGAGTTCGATCAGCGACATAGCAATCAGCTGATGTTTGCGCGCGTCGGCTTGCATGCAATCGTTGTGCTACTGATCGCTCTTGCGATCTTCTTGTCAGTCAGTTAACGATTAACTAGCCAATTCTCCTGGCCGAGATACTTGGTATATCGGAAGGCGGATGAGCGCCGTCCATGTATTCTTATTGACTCTTTTGGGATACGCTGGGGTTGGTTAGAATCGTTTAAAGACTACATTCCTAATGTTAAATACAAGCTAGAGGAAAACTCCGATGAAACAGGCAGACGTCGCTGGGACAGCAGGACTGGCCGCTTTGGCGATTTGTGATGCGCTCATCAAGGAATTACATCGCAAGAACGTCATGACGACAAAAGAAACTCAGGCAACACTAGATAGTGCCATTCGGGAAGTAAAGGAGAAGGGCGACAAAGGGGAACTGGCAGCGCGACTCATTTTACATCTGCGCGATATTTTTAAGTAGTTCGTCAATACTGGGGTTCGACGCAAAGACAACGTGTGGTGACCAACCAGTGGTCTTGCTTCGTCAATGCATTGCGATTGGCATCACGGTTCTGCTTGTTGTGTTTGGTAGCGTTAGTTTGGTCGCAGCTGGTGATCCCGATGCCGCTAAGGCGATCATTGTTGAGCACTGCGCGAAATGTCACGCGATACCCCGATACAGCCCCGAAGGCGGGCCAGATTCGGTCAATGCTCCGGCTTTTTCGGCGATTGCCGATAACTCGGATACATATGGACGAGAACGCTTAGGAACATTTCTACGCCAGCCACATTTCCCGATGACGCAGCTGATTCTCTCTGAATCGGATATCGAAAACATCCTGGCCTATATCGAAAGCCTGCGTACGAAGTAGTAAGCTTTCCTCTAGAGAAATAAGTTCAGCGCTTAAAGCGCAGGCAGTGTGTGCTCGTCGCGGGTACCCGCAGTGTAGGTTGCTTGATTTTTGCTATGCGCAAACGCATAAGGGATATCCTTACAAAAGCCAAGGAGAAAAATATGAAGATTCTCGGTATCGCCGGTAGCTTGAGAAAGGGTTCGTTCAACCGGATGGCACTTGCCGTTGCGCAGCGGCTCGCGCCTGTTGATGTACAATTCGAGGTCTTTGATCTGGCGAATATTCCGCCTTATAACGAAGATGTGAAGGCGGTTGGTTGGCCTGAATCCGTAAAACGCTTTCGCGAAGCGATTGCCGCGGCCGATGCCGTTCTGATCACCACACCCGAGTACAACTATTCCATTCCTGGCGTTCTCAAGAATGCCATCGATTGGGCATCGCGCCCACCGGAGCAGCCTTTTGACGGCAAACCGATCGCAATTATGGGTGCAAGCCCGGGTCGTTTAGGTACGGCGCGAGCGCAATATCATCTCCGTCAGGTGTTTGTATTTCTTAATAGTTTTGTACTAAACAAACCTGAGGTCATGATCGCCGCTGCGCACCAACTATTCGACGAGGGGGGCAACTTGAAGGACGAAACAACGCGCGGTTTTATCGCCGACCTCGTAAAATCGCTGGTCGATTGGACCCGACGGCTTGGTTAAGCGGCCAGAACGCCCCCTATTTATTAGATAAGGCGAGCGCATCAGAGCGTGGTTTGCGAATTGTTGCGGGCTAAACGGAAGGGGAGGTAGTCGCGATTTTTTCGGAGTCAAATATAAACAGTGACCATTGATCTGCACTACTACAACGGCGGTCTTCTCTCCGGGCAATCCATCCATGGTCGTACGCGCTCAAATGCGTAGGCTGCGCGAAATACACTAACCTCATCGAAGGGCTGTCCCACTATCTGTAGTCCCGTTGGCATCTTTTGCGACGAAAATCCGCTGGGTACGCTGGCTATCGGCAGATACCCGAGCATGTTGAAGGGATAGGCGAGACACCAATCCCACTCGGGATCTTGTTTCTTGCCGTTGATATAAACGTCAACACCCTCCACCGGCAGATCTGCCGGTACACCCGTGATGCCAAGCATTGGACAGAGCATCACACGATAACGCCTAAAGATTTTTTCCAGATCGGCATACATGCGGGCACGAACCTGCTGTGCTTGCTCGAAACTTAACCGGTGTCTGGCTGCGCTTTTTGCGGTATAAGCGAGGGTGGAGTCTGCAAGCAGCGCGCCTTTTTCGGGGTCCATCTGTTCAGGGTCTTCATAGTATAAGTACGCCGCATAATGCGTTGCTGCTGCTTCAAAGATGTCCTTAGTCCAGGGGATGGTCACCTCGTCAACGGTGCAGCCGAGCTCTCGAAACGCATCAGCCGCGGCAAGCGTGTTGGACACGACCTCAGAATCGATTTCGAAATAACCCAGATCCATGGAAAGGGCGACCCGCCATCCTTTGATGTCTTTCGGTTTGAGTGGGAGACGAAATCGACCGGGTACAGAAGCTGGATCACTATGATGCTGCCCCGCCATCACGTTTAACATCAGTGCGCCGTCGGCAACCGTGCGGGTCATCGGGCCATAGGCGTGGTAGGGGTCAAGGCTTTCGACAGTGCCTGCAGGCACGCGCCCATATGATGGTTTGATCCCAAACACTCCAGACGCTGAGGCCGGCACGCGTATCGAGCCACCATAATCGGAGCCGTCTGCGATCGTGGTCATCCCGGCGGCCAGTGCGGCACCCGCTCCACCGCTTGATCCACCAGGACTATACTCGAGATTCCAAGGGTTACGTGTTACCCCCCAAAGGGGCGAGTGACACACACAGAGCAATCCGAACTCAGGCGAGGTGCTGCGGCCAAGCAAAATCGCGCCGGCGCGTAATAGACGGTCCACATAGGGCAGGCTATTAGACGATCGGTTTCCCGCAAA
>JAOTYS010000554.1 GCA_029861795.1 Gammaproteobacteria bacterium
TTTTTATGCGTCTGAATTAGTTGACAAAGCTAATCAAACGGCCGGCGTGATGGGGTTGACGAAGTTTGGCCAGCGCTTCCTTCTCGATTTGCCGAATGCGTTCTCGAGTCAAGCCAAATCGCTCGGCGACATCTTGCAGGGTCAGCGGTTGGCCGTCACGAAGACCATAACGTAGCTCGACAATCCTACTTTCCCGCGCTGTCAGCCCGGCCAAAGCCTTTCGAATTTCATTCTCCAGTAAGGTGGAGTCGACTTGATCTTCGAGTGCCTGGGTTAAATCATTTTCGACAAAGTCGGCCAGGGTCGCCCCGTCGTCACCCACGGGCTCTTCCAGGCTGAGTGTTTCTTGGCCGTCCTGTAGCAGCTCGTGAATTTGCTCGGGGGCGTCGCCGGTCTGAGCCGCGATTTCCTCCAGTTCCGGAGTACGTCCCAATTTCTGGGTTAGCTGTCCCATAACTTTCTTGATTTTTCCCAGGTGATCTACCTTGTGGACGGGTAATCGGATTACGCGCGTCTGCACGGCTACCGCCCGGCTTACGCTCTGACGAATCCAATAGCTGGCATACGTGCTCAGCCGCACCCCTTTGCTGGTGTCAAACTTATCAATCGCTCTAATTAGCCCTAACACGCCTTCCTGAGACAATTCCGCCAAACTTAGCCCATGTCCTGTATATTTGCTGGCAATACTAATGACCAGACGCCCATTAGCTTGAATGAGCGTTCTACGGGCCGCCCTTCCTTCATCCAGCCTTCTTTGGAGTCGGTCGCGTTCATCAGGGCGCAGCGTTGGATTACTAAGCCGGTAGGCCGCTTTTTTTCCTTCGACCATTACATCAATCAAACGCTTTTCTTCGGCCGGAGACACAGGTGCGGTCGCCGCAAGATTAGCGATGCTTAACCTGAAAAGTGCTTCATCTGGAGCCCATGTTGTTGCCATTCTTTTTACCTCACCTAAATTCCTGATTTCTGCGGTACGCTCTATCTCGGCACTGCAACATAGAATCATTGCTGCAGTGCCACCGATCCTAATCGTCTTACCCTGAATGTCTAGCTGCTGCTACAACCAGTTTTTATGAACTAATTAATTTAAAGAATAATCTACAAAAGGTAATCGTTGAATTTGATTGTGTGCCTGATGCGCTCTGACCATATAAGCAAGAATCTGATTTTCTCGATCGAGCACGCTGACCGTACGGGCAACCAACGTACCTAACGACTCGGCTGCCAGAAGATCCTGTTTGTCTTGGAGCGGACCCTGTACTGCGGTACCAGCCAGATAAGCCAGTGCAGCCGGATCTGCTGGCAAGGTCGCATTGGACAGATCTTCACCTGATGCGTCGGCCAAATGATCGATGTACTCTCTCACCATCAGTCTGAGTTTGTCAACCATCCCCTCCATCTGGGGTGGATTATTCTGATCGTCAATCGGGAATGGATCTACACTGCCCACGAGAAAATCGTCTTCACTAGCACTGATCGATTTTAAGAGAAAACGTTCCTGGCCAACGGTGATCAAATTTAATCGGTCTTCTTTCAAACGCTCTACAGCCGTAATTCGCGCGGTTGTGCCCACACTATATAAATCGTCAACAAAAAGTTGAGATACATTAGGCGCATGAGCTGAGTCATCTTTCGACAAAACTACGCCAAAAGCTTGATCGTTCGCCAGACATTCTGTAACCATGGTCTTGTATCGATCTTCAAAAATGTGCAGAGGCAACATCATTCCCGGAAATAAGACCACATTTAAAGGGAATAATGGGATGCTCGTGTCGTGTTCTAACATGAGATATTTTTTCCTTGAGCCCTACTGTAGTTGACTTCACAAGCTATTATACGTGCCCAAGTCCCCAAGTCTTCAATCCAAAGTGCTAATCTGTCGCGCCCTTTATTTTCTTACCAGCTCTTGAACTTTTGAGACTGCTTCTTCGATAGTATCGCCCAGATACAGACCCGGTACGGTTGACACCAGGGCTGGATTTCGACTGAACGCACTGCCGCCAAATGAGAATACTGGTGGGCAAGAACCACTTTTACTCACTACCCCAGGGTTTGTCAGGACTCCTTCACCACAAATTTTTCCTAATCCGACCACCTCCAGTGCAGACTCCTCAGTAGCCGCCGTAATGCATACCAGTTGGGGGCTGGCCGAGCCAACAACCTGATGGAACGCTTCGGAAGCCATGTTCGAGCCAAGATAAATGACCCGAAATCCGCGGCGGCGCAACATCAGCGCCAGAAGCAGTAATCCTATATCATGCTGATCTCCTGGCGCGCAGCCCAGAAGTATTTTCGGGCCTCTGTCCGGCATTGCTGCTGCATTTACCATCGCTACCAAGCAAGAATGAAGGGTCGTGATCGCGTAATTGTGTACGAGAAGACTGATTTCGCCTTTCACCCAGCGTCGTTCAAAATTTCGAATGGTTTCCGGAAAGAGTTCGCAGGCCACAACCTCTAAAGACTGGGTAGCCATCGCTTCTCGGATCGCTTTTTCGGAACCAACACAGTCGAGAGATTCCAACGGATAGGTCAGCTCTTGGCCGTGACCGGTTTTCGCCGAAGCTCGAGCGGTGTCAGAGAGTTGTTGCCAATCCCAGCTGTGTTTGAGCCTGTGACCGGCGGGCTTGGACTTGCCGCTCACAAAGGTGCCTTTTCCGGCCCGAGTGTAGGCGAAACCTTCAGCAATTAATTCTTGTAGGGCCCGCCTGGCTGTCATACGGCTCAAGTTGTAATGTTGGCAAAGGTCTCTTTCCGAAGGTAGCTGCTGGTGTGAAAGATAAATTCCTTGCTCAATCTGGTTCCGCAACACTTCCTTGAGTTGAAGATAAATAGGTCTCGGATGTTGCTTATCCAGATGCATCATGTCCCCTACCACCTGGCTTATACCAGTGTATACCAGTTAATTTCTATTCTATCGCACTTTTGTACACATGTCAATACTATTTGCAAGGCCAAAGCTTAATAATAGGGGAGACACGCCTTCTACGAATTTATTGTGAATGGTAGCACCGGTAAATTAAAAGCAAGTTAA
The DNA here is from genome assembly GCA_029861795.1 of Gammaproteobacteria bacterium. The sequence continues at coordinate 3,032 of JAOTYS010000554.1, forward strand.
ATTGTCTTTCCTCAAAACATGAGTGGGTCCCACAAACTGCAAACCGACGCGCAGCGCTATCGGTTTGTAGTCCTGCGAAAAA
>JAOTYS010000555.1 GCA_029861795.1 Gammaproteobacteria bacterium
ATGCGGCGAGACAATAATGACCGGTTCAAAGATGAAACAACATACCGTTTCACCGGTTCCCATTTGATCAGCACCAACACCCGATTGCACAGCAGTTATGGTACTGGTGTGAAGAATCCTGGATTTGTCGATCTGTTCGGCTTCTTTCCGGGTTCATTTCGCGGCAATCCCGCGCTTGAACCAGAAAAATCCGAGGGCTGGGACATCGGGGTCGAGCAGCACTTTCATGAAGGTCGTGGAATAGTGGACATTATCTATTTCGACTCGAATCTGGAGGACGAGATCGGCACTGATTTTGTGTTCGATCCATCCTCCGGGAATTTTGTTTCCACCACTGTCAACCTTACAGGTGAAAGCGAGCGCCGCGGAATAGAGATCTTCGGAAGCTACGACATCAATGACGCGTTATCCGTCATCGGATCTTTGACCTTTACGGATTCGGAGGACCCCAATGGGGATGAGGAGATACGGCGACCGGGAGTGACGGGGAGCATACATGTGAATTACAGCTTTGTTGATAATCGCGCAAACTTGAACTTCGGCATACGCCACGACGGTTCACAGGATGATCTCCGCTTCCTGGACAACCCCCCGTTCACCGAAGTGGTCGAGCTTGATAGCTTCACTCTGGTAAAACTAAGCGGCTCGTTTCAGGTGAATGATCGCTTTCGCATCTTCGGACGTGTGGAGAATCTGTTTGACGAGGACTATCAAGAAATTTTCGGATTCAACAACCTGGGTCGGGCCATTTATTTCGGTGGCGAAGCCGCGTTCTAGAGCCACGGCGAACTTGCCGCCCGCTCGCTGTTATTTGCAGCTGATTACAGTCGGCCTCCTCGTCGTCTTGCTTGGCAACTCCGGCGCAGCCGCGGCTAGCAAACCGACTCGGATCGTGTCGCTAAATGTTTGCACTGACCAGTTGGTATTGATGTTAGCTGATCCCCGTCACGTTGCATCAATTACCTTTCTTGCCCTGGATCCCGACTTATCCGCCATGGCACAGGGAGCCGCGATGCATCACATCAATCACGGTAACGCCGAAGAAGTATTGGCCTTAGAACCGGATCTGGTGGTTGCCGGTAAGTTTTCCACTCGACCTACCGTAGAGCTACTGCGGCGCCTGAACTACCGGGTGGAAGAGTTTGGTATTGCGACCACATTAGAAGACGCCCGTGGTCAAATTCAACGCATGGCGCGAATTTTAGGGGAACAGGAGAAAGGCGTGCGCATCGTGCGGGAAATGAATGCCAAGATTCGGGCTGCTAAAAGACCACGCGCGGGTGCTGATCCTGTGGCAGTGATCTATCGCCCCAACGGTTTTAGCGCAGGGGCCAACACCTTAGAGCACGCCGTACTGACTGCCGCGGGATTTCGCAACCTGAGTGTGGAATTGGGCTTTGCCGGTGTCGGCCGAATCGAGTTGGAAGATTTAGTCGCCGCCCTTCCCGATCTTCTGGTGATGACAGCCTATGACAGTGGCAAACCTTCTTTGGCCCAGGAGATCCTGATTCACCCCGTATTCCGTAAGGTGGCGAGCCGCACTCAAACACTAACCGTACCAAATAACTACTGGGCATGTGCCGGACCGAAATTAGCGGACGCGGTGAGACTGATCGCCGCTGCAAGTCATGACTGAGCGTGGACGCCACGAGCCGCCCTATCATTGGCTACTGATCGCTCTAGTGCTGCTAGTGCTGATGTTGGCTGTTGGGTCACTGCTGGCAGGACATGTCTCGCTACAACTTAGCGCTGTTTGGATGGATTTGTTTCAGGATGATCCGTCCACAGCGCATCTGATCCTATGGGAAGTGCGTTTGCCACGCACCATATTGGCCGTTGCTGTGGGGGCCAGTCTGGGGCTCGCCGGAGCGACTTTGCAAGGTTTACTGCGCAATCCCCTCGCCAGCCCAGACATCGTCGGTGTGTCCGGTACGGCGGCGCTGGGCGCGGTGATGATGATGTACTTTGGCGCCAGCCAAATATTCGTCTTCGCGCTACCTGTCGGCGGCATGGTGGGCGCATTTCTCGCGGTGACACTTATCTTCCTGCTTGCTGGCCGCCAAAGCAGCAACTTGACGCTAATTCTCGCAGGCATTGCAGTGAATGCTTTCGCCGCCGCCCTCACTGCACTAGCCTTAAATTTCGCCCCCTCGCCCTATGCGGCACTGGAAATTGTTTTCTGGTTGCTGGGATCGCTAGCCGACCGCAGCATGGATCACGTGAGCCTGGTGCTACCGCTGACATTCGCGGGTTGGGTTTTGTTACTGAGCACCGCGAGACCGCTCGATGCCCTGACATTGGGAGAAGAGACCGCGAGTTCCATGGGGTTCAGCCTAGCTTCGTTACGCTGGAGAATGATCGCTGGTGTTGCCTGCTGCATCGGAGCAGGGGTATCCGTGACCGGGAGCATCGGCTTTGTCGGTCTCGTAGTGCCCCATCTGCTGCGCCCACTGGTCGGCCATGAACCCGGCAAGCTGTTGGCAGTGAGCGCACTAGGGGGGGCGGCATTGCTGCTCGCCGCAGACATTGCTGTACGCATAGTGCCAACGCAAGCGGAACTTAAGCTAGGTGTGGTCACCGCATTGGTTGGCGGGCCGTTCTTTCTCTACCTCATCCTAAAGTTGCGCAGCGAATTCGCGTCGTGAAACTCGAAGCGAAAGAAACCCACCTCACACTGGGAGACAAGGCGGTGCTGAATGGGGTGAACCTTACCGCCTCACCCGGTAATCTGCTTGGATTGATCGGCCCCAATGGCGCCGGCAAGAGCAGCCTGCTCAAGGTGCTCGCCGGGCTGCAGCAACCCAACCGTGGACAAATCCTATTGGACGGCAAAGGCCTACAATCCATCGATCTCAAACACCGCGCCGCGCAAGTCGCGTATCTGGCACAAGGCGCTCCAGCACACTGGCCCATTAGCGTGCACCGTCTAGTTGAGTTGGGTAGGCTACCCCACCTCGGTCCCTGGGCACGCTTGCAGGAACGTGATCGTCGAGCCGTAGAGCGGGCCATGGCACTTGCAGACGTCGGCCATCTCGCTTCGCGACGCATGAATACGCTGTCCACAGGAGAACAGGTTCGCGTGTTGGTGGCGCGACTGCTCGCGGTGG
>JAOTYS010000556.1 GCA_029861795.1 Gammaproteobacteria bacterium
ATCGAGAAGCTGCGTGAGGATGTCCAGGTGAGCTCGGCCGAGCTTATCGATACCAAAATTGACGGTAGTACCATTACCGAGGCGGGCGTACGCAACAACATCAGTGTGGCGATCCAGTATATTGCAAACTGGCTGGGTGGCACCGGTGCTGTGGCCATCTTCAATTTGATGGAAGATGCTGCCACAGCGGAGATCTCGCGCTCGCAGCTTTGGCAGTGGATCCGCAATGAAGCGCGGACAGACGGGGGAGAAACCGTAACGACGGACGTTTACCGGAGGTTGCGCGACAGTGAAGTAAAGAAGCTAACCCATCTCGATCAGCACCTTTTGCGGCAAGCCACTGAGATCTTGGACGATTTGGTACTAAGCGATTATTTCGAAGAATTTCTTACCTTGCCGGCCTACGACAAATTGCTTGACTCCGAGACCTAGCTTGGGGACTCATACCCATTGAAGAGGCATCCAGAGTCGACCAATGGCTGACCCTTACTACCGACATCACGTCTTTTTCTGCATGAATCAACGCGAGGGTGGCAAGGCTTGCTGCGCCGACCATGGGTCGCCGGCCATGCGGGACTATGCCAAACGCAGGGCCAAGGAATTGGGTATCCACGGCAAAGGCGGGGTTCGTATCAACCAGTCGGGATGTCTTGACCGGTGCGAGGAAGGGCCAGCCGTGGTGGTCTATCCGGAAGGGGTTTGGTACACCTACGTAGATCAGCAGGACATCGACGAGATCATCCAAGAGCACCTAGTCAACGGCCGGATCGTAGAGCGTCTGCTGCTTTAACCAGTGTGTGTGGCGTCGACACCGATCATATTATGTGGCGGCGGCTTGATTTAGCGGGTTTGGGGAACTATATAGAGTTAAATAAGTGTTATGTCTAACAATTTAAAACAAGTGTTTGACAGATAGGTCTAAACATTAGATAATAATAATACGCTTAATTGTGGATTGAATTTAGGTCCGGAATGGAGACCGGACCTATCAGGCTCCTCCATCCTCCTTTGGTGGTTCGGGCGTGGCTTCACAGCCACGCCTCTTTTTTTGGTATACCAGGTATCCGAGGCACGCACCGACCTACGGTGAGGCCCCGACGAGCCTCGACTGTCCCGGTCTTGTGTCTAAGGCGCTGCGCTTGTACTATGCGCCGCTCGCGAAAGCTCGTTTATAGGTATGAAAACGTATTCCGCAAGGCCCCAGACTGTTCGCCAGGAGTGGTACGTGGTCGATGCCACAGACAAGGTGCTCGGTCGCCTGGCTACTGAGCTAGCCCGCAGGCTGCGGGGTAAACATAAGGCCGAATACACGCCCCACGTAGATACCGGAGATTACATCGTCGTGGTCAATGCAGAGAAAGTGCGAGTCACCGGCAATAAGGAAGAGGCCAAAATCTATCACCACCACTCTGGGTTCCCCGGTGGGATTAAGTCACAGACGTTGAAGGACCTGCGCACAAAGACCCCTGAGCGCATTATTGAGAACGCGGTCAAGGGTATGCTCCCTAAAAATCCCCTAGGTCGCGCGATGTTTTCAAAGCTCCGAGTCTATCGCGGCCCAGATCACAGACATCACTCACAACAACCACGCATTTTAGAGTTATAAACTGACAACTATGGTGACCACAAACGAACTTTACTACGGCACGGGCCGCCGCAAGTCCTCCACCGCGCGTGTGTATGTTCGTCGTGGCTCTGGAACGATAACCGTAAACAAGCGTCCATTGGACCAATACTTTGGTCGGGAGACCGCCCGCATGGTGGTACGTCAACCGCTCGTTGCCTCTGACCTTGAGGAAAAGTTTGACATCACAGTGAATGTGAACGGTGGTGGTGGCAGTGGCCAGGCTGGTGCGATTCGCCATGGCATTACCCGAGCCCTGATAGCATATGACGATGCCTTGCGGGGTCCATTAAGAAAAGCTGGCTTTGTCACCCGAGATGCCCGCGAAGTCGAACGCAAAAAAGTCGGACTGCATAAAGCCCGCAAGCGACCGCAATACTCCAAGCGATAACTCAGCGCGCGTCCTCTACCGATTCGGCAGAGGGTGCGGAGCGGCAACTTTACGTCCGATGTGTTCCCTTGTATCGTTGTCCTCGGACTGGGGGATCGTCTAGCGGTAGGACTGCGGACTCTGACTCCGCCAACGGGGGTTCGAATCCCTCTCCCCCAGCCAGTATTTAAGCCCCTCTCAGCCATTCAGCGCCCCCGTGAGGGTGTCTATGGGACACTCATGGGACACTACAGCACAAAAATTGATTCGTTTCTTAGGGGCGATCTGAGGACTTCTGAGGCGGTCAATTGTCCCACTAGTGTCCCATTATCATCTGGTTGTTTTCTATATAATTGATACATAAATGATTTGTTGATCAAGGATAGCGGACTACATATCCGTTGCTATTTTTGGTGGTGGTTGGTAGACTTTTGTAACGTATGGCGACCATCGAGCAAAGGCGTATAGGTGACGGCAGGGTTGTCTATCGAGTTAAGGTTCGGCTCAAGGGACATCCCCAAGCCACTGCAACCTTTGAACGCAAGACAGATGCCAAGAAATGGGCCCAGGACACGGAGTCCGACATACGGCGAAACCGTTATTTCCAATTCACGGAAGCTAAGCGGCATACAGTAGGCGAAATGATAGATCGGTACCTGAGGGATGAGCTTCCTCAGAAGCGATCACAGCGGGACACGGTTAGACAATTGAAGTGGTGGGACGAACAGATCGGTGGTCACACGCTGGCAGATGCATCGCCAGCTCTGATCGCCGAATACCGCGACAAACTTGCGAAGAGTGAGACACTTCGTGGGGCCCGACGAAGTCCGAGCACGGTCAATCGCTACCTCGCAGCCCTATCCCACGCTTTCACTGTTGCGGTCAAGGAATGGCAATGGCTGGATGCAAACCCGCTGACAAAAGTTCGAAAATCTAAAGAGCCACGTGGTCGGACTCAATTTCTTTCTGAAGAAGAGAGAAAAAGACTTCTGGAGGCGTGCAAACGCAGGTCTCATAGTCTGCTCTATCCTGTAGTGGTCCTAGCTCTTTCTACTGGTGCTAGAAAGGGAGAACTCCTCGCGCTTCGATGGAGGGACATTGATTTGAAGA